>CALBLM010000132.1 GCA_937895695.1 uncultured Megasphaera sp. | reverse complement strand
AACCGCCACGGTCAAATACTACCGTAGTAATACCTTTTTCAATAGCACGTTTTGCAACTAATGCACCAACTAATTTTGCGCCTTCAGCGTTACCGCCGTTAACGTTTTGTTCTTTAAGTTCTTTATCCAAGGAACTTGCAGAAACTAAAGTTACGCCGTTCTGGTCATCAATAACCTGAGCGTAAATATTTGAAAGGCTGCGGAACACATTCAAACGCGGACGTTCAGCCGTACCGCTGATATGCTTACGCAAGCGCCAATGACGTTTCAAACGAATTGCATTCTTACTGGATTTCAAGGAATTCACTCCTTTCTATAATCAAGCTACGTTAATTATTTCTTCGTGCCAGCTTTACCGGCTTTACGACGAACATGTTCGCCAACATAACGAATACCTTTTCCTTTATATGGTTCAGGAAGACGATAGCCGCGAATTTTAGCAGCAAATTCGCCAACAACTTCGTTATTAGCACCAGATACTACGATCTGCGTAGCACTTGGGCATTCAATAGTAACACCTTCCGGTGCTTCTAATTCGAGGGGGTGGGAGAAGCCGAGAGTTAAGGCAATTTTTTTGCCTTTCATCTGTGCTCTGTAACCAACACCAACGATTTCCATTTCTTTTTTGAAACCTTCTGTAACACCTTTTACCATGTTGGCAATAAGGGCACGAGTCAGGCCGTGCAATGCACGATGATTTTTATCGTCAGACGGACGTTCTACAGTAATGACGTTATCAGCTACTGTAACTTTCATATCCTGGTGAAGCGTACGTGTGAGTTCGCCTTTCGGGCCTTTAACGGTAATTACCTGGCCATCAAGGTTTACATTTACGCCTGCCGGGATATCAATAGGCATTCTACCTACTCGAGACATATTGACACCTCCAAATTTTACCAGACGTACGCAATAACTTCGCCGCCCAAACCAAGTTTACGAGCCTGTTTATCACTCATAATACCTTTGGACGTGGAAATAACAGCGATCCCTAAACCACCAAGAACTCGCGGAAGTTCTTCTTTGCCAGTGTAAACACGCAAACCTGGTTTAGAAATTCTCTTAATACCGGTAATAACCTTTTCTTTGTTAGAACCATATTTCAACGTAACTTTCAGCGTTTTGCCTTCATTTACGGATTCGTAATTTTTAATGAAACCTTCTTCTTTCAAGATTTCAAGCACTGCAGCTTTCATCTTAGAAGCAGGCATTTCTACTTTTTCGTGATATGCCGAGTTGGCATTACGGATTCTGGTGAGCATATCCGCAATCGGATCGGTCATTGCCATAATCTAAAAACCTCCCTTCATGAAATACATTACCAGCTGGCTTTTTTAACGCCAGGAATTTGTCCTTTATAAGCCAGTTCACGGAATGTAATACGGCAGATACCGAATTTACGCATATAACCGTGAGGACGACCGGTTACTTTGCAACGGTTGTGCAAACGTACCGGCGAAGCGTTTGCCGGCAATTTAGAAAGTGCTTCATAGTCGCCTTTTGCTTTTAATTCAGCACGCAGTTTAGCGTATTTGGCAACCATTTTTTCACGTTTCTTTTCACGTTCGAGCATAGATTTCTTTGCCATGTATGTTAATCCTCCTTAATTACTTTTCAAAAGGCATACCCATCAATTTCAACATGTCACGGCCTTCTTCATCAGTCGTAGCAGTTGTTACGATGGTAATATCCATACCACGGGCTTTATCAACTTTATCATATTCAATTTCCGGGAATATGAGCTGTTCTTTTAAGCCCAGTGTATAGTTGCCGCGGCCGTCAAAACCAGTAGCGCTTACGCCATGGAAGTCACGTACACGAGGCAGAGCCAAGTTCATCAATTTATCGAGGAATTCATACATCCGTTCACCGCGAAGCGTAACTTTGCAGCCAAGGTTCATACCTTCACGGATTTTGAAAGCCGCAATAGATTTCTTAGCTTTTGTAATGATTGGTTTCTGACCGGAAATAATAGTCATATCATTAACAGCAGCATCCAAAGCTTTGGAGTTGGTAACAGCTTCGCCAACTGCCATGTTGATAACAACTTTCGTAATCTTCGGAATCTGCATTACATTTTTGTAATTGTGTTTTTCCTGTAAGCCTTTCACAACTTCGGAAAGGTATTTATCTTTTAATCTGGACACTCTCAAGGCCCTCCCTTCTTATTAGATAGCTTTGCCGCTCTTTACTGCAGTGCGGACTTTTGTACCATCAGCCTGCTGAACCATTTTTACACGGGTCGGCTTGCCGCTTTCAGGATCTACGAGCATAACGTTGGAAACATGAATAGGAGCTTCCTTCGTAATAATGCCGCCTTGAGGATTGTTCTGACTCGGTTTTGTGTGGCGCTTAACTTGGTTAAGGCCTTCTACTACGACGCGGTCTTTTTTCGGATACGCTGCGATGACCTTGCCTTTTTTGCCTTTTTCTTTACCAGCGATTACGATAACTGTATCGCCTGTCTTTACGTGCATTTTACCCATTGAGAACACCTCCTCCGATTATAATACTTCCGGAGCCAGGGAGATGATCTTCATGAAATCTTTTTCACGCAATTCTCTGGCAACCGGCCCAAAAATACGAGTACCTTTAGGGCTTTTATCATTATTGATTACGACAGCTGCGTTTTCGTCAAAACGGATATAGGAACCGTCAACACGGCGCAATCCTTTTTTCGAACGAACGATAACAGCTTTTACTACGTCGCCTTTCTTGACAACGCCACCGGGTGATGCATCTTTAACAGATGCTGTAATGATATCACCAATGTTGCCATATTTACGATATGAGCCACCCATGACCTGGATGCACAAAAGTTTTTTGGCACCGGTGTTATCGGCAACATTCAACATAGTTTCTTGCTGAATCATGGCTTAACCTCCTAATTAATTCAAGCTTATTTAGCTGCTTCTACGATTGTCACTACTCTCCAGTGTTTTTGTTTGGACAGCGGACGAGTTTCTTCAATACGAACGATGTCGCCTACATGGCATTCATTGTTTTCATCATGCGCTTTGAATTTTACAGTCGAGATAATCGGTTTTTTGTACAGCTTATGCTGTGTTTTATATTCTACAGCAACAACAACGGTTTTGTCCATTTTATCACTGACAACTTTACCTACGCGGATTTTCCGTTCATTTCTTTCCATCTGTGCTTGTGACCTCCTTTTAGATTCCAGTTATGTACGTCGTTCTTAAGCCTGCGCTTTCAGTTCTGCTTCACGCTGTACCGTTTTGATGCGAGCGATAGTTTTCTTAACTTCACGAATTCGCATTGGATTTTCTAATTGGCCGGTCGCATGTTGAAAACGGAGGTTAAACAATTCTTCTTTCAGGCTAACCACCTTTTCATCCATTTCGGCAGCGCTCAGAGCACGGATTTCTTTAACCTTCATTTTGTTCACCACCTAATTCCTGACCTCTAACAACAAACTTCGTTTTAATCGGCAGTTTATGGCCGGCAAGACGCATAGCTTCACGAGCTATTTCTTCACTTACACCGCCCATTTCAAAGAGTACACGACCCGGTTTAGCAACTGCAACCCAATATTCCGGAGCACCTTTACCAGAACCCATACGTGTACCAGCCGGTTTAGCTGTGATTGGTTTATCCGGGAAAATTTTAATCCAGACTTTACCACCACGTTTAATATAACGAGTCATAGCAATACGGGCAGCTTCGATTTGACGGTTTGTGATCCAAGACGGTTCAGCAGCAACCAAACCGAATTCGCCGTGTGCTACTTTATTACCGCGATGAGCCTGACCTTTCATGCGACCGCGGAATTGTTTACGATATTTAACACGTTTTGGAATTAACATTATGCTTCACTCCCTTCGTGTTTTTTCTGCGGAGCTTTTTTAGCTTCCGGCA
>CALBLM010000131.1 GCA_937895695.1 uncultured Megasphaera sp. | reverse complement strand
TGAGTATTTTCAAAAAATAATATAGTTGTAGTATGAGCGGTTTTTCATCCAGGTGAGCCGTATACGGATGAAAAATCGCTTAATTTTTATTTTACTCTTGACTATTTGACTTTTTATTGTATTATATAAACAGAGACTGGCACTCGAATCCATAGAGTGCTAATACAGGAAAGAAGGAGACTGCTGATTATGGCAAAAGAAACATTTGAATTTCAGGCAGAAACGAAACAATTACTGGACTTGATGGTTCATTCTATTTATACGAATCATGAAATTTTCCTGCGTGAATTAATTTCCAACGCATCTGATGCAATTGATAAATTACATTATCAGTCATTAACAAATAGTGATTTACTCGAAGGCGATACAGAATTTGAAATCCATTTGACGCCGGATGAAACAGCCCATACGTTGACTATTTCAGATAATGGCTTGGGCATGAATAAAGACGAACTGATGCAGAACTTAGGGACGATTGCGAAATCTGGTACCAAAGCATTTTTGGAAAAATTAAAAGAAGCCCAAGATTCGGAAAACAGCACGGATAAAGACCTCATTGGCCAATTCGGCGTTGGCTTTTATTCGGCGTTCATGGTAGCTGATACGGTGACTGTTGTTACACGTAAAGCCGGTGAAAAACAAGCGTATAAATGGGAATCTGCCGGCGACGGACAGTATACGTTGGAAGAATGCGAAAAACCCAAACATGGTACATCGATTATCCTGCATTTAGGCAAGGATTTTTATGGTAGTGATTCCGAAGAAAATTATACGGATAAAATGACGCTGCAGAGCTTGGTAAAAAAATATTCCGATTATATCCGTTATCCAATTACGATGGAATTTACGACCAAAGAAAAACCAAAAGACAAAGATGGCAAAGTCATCGAAGATGCACCGGAAGAAGAACATACGGAAACACGGACGCTCAATTCTATGCAGCCTTTATGGACGCGCAATAAATCTGATATCAAACCGGAAGAATATAAAGAATTTTTCCAGCATCAATTCTATGAATGGGATGAACCGATGGAAATTTTCCATACCCGCGTAGAAGGGGCTGTTGATTATACGGCACTCTTGTTTATTCCGGGAAGCGCACCGTTTAACTTGTATTATTCGGATTATGAACCGGGCATTCAGCTGTTTTCACGCCATGTATTCATTATGGATAAATGCAAAGATTTATTACCGGATTATTTGCGGTTTGTCAAAGGGCTTGTCGACTCGCCTGATTTATCCTTGAATATTTCTCGTGAATTGTTGCAGAAGAGCCGAGAATTACAGTTGATTGGCCGTAATTTGGAAAAGAATATTTTAAAAACTTTAGCCCGTAATTTGGAAAAGAATCGTGAAAAATATGAAAAATTCTGGGCTGAATATGGCAAATCTTTGAAAATTGGCGTATACAGCGGCATGATGACTGGAGAAAATAATGTCGATAAATTAAAAGACCTGTTGCTCTTTATGTCTTCAAAAGACGGTAAACTTTGCACTTTGAAAGAATATGTCAGCCGCATGAAAGATGGGCAGAAAAAGATTTATTATGCAACGGGCAAGGATAAAGAAGCGATTGAAGCCTTGCCGCAAATGGAAATGCTTCGTGATCGGGATATCGAAGTCCTTTGCATGACTGATCCGGTAGATGAATTTGCTGTAGAAGCTATTCGTGAATATGATGGCAAACAGTTCCATTCGATTAGTCGCGGCGATTTAGACTTAGAAGATGACGCATTTAAGGAAGAAAAGAAGAAAAATGAAGATTTGGCTAAAAACAATGAAGGCCTCTTAAAAGATATGAAAGATTCCCTCAATGGTCAAGTCGTCGACGTACGGTTATCTAATCGCTTAAAAACAGGGGCTGTGTGCCTCGTTGCAGATGCAGCTGGTCCGTCTTTGGCAATGGAACAGGCCTTTGCAGCTGCTGATAACCCGATGATGAAAGCTCGCCGGATTTTGGAAATTAATCCGCAGCATCCGTTGTTTGCTAAATTACAGACTGTTCATGAAACAGGAAAAGATACGCCGGAATTTAAGGATTACTGCAAGATGCTTTATGATCAAGCATTGTTGTTAGAAGGCATTATGCCTGATGATCCGGCAGCCTTTGCCAATAAAGTAGCAGAAATGATGGCAAAATAATATACGAGTTGTAATTATGCAGTATTAAACTGTGTCTTTCCAATAGTATCGTTGGAAGACACAGTTTTTTTCTTATGATATAATAGATACGAATACAGCACTAGTAATACAAGGCAGCATACTGCTGTTATATATAGGAGGAACAATATGAAGTGTCGGTTTTGTGATAAAGAAGCAGTATATGATGATGGATTGTGTGAAGAATGCCATCGCACGGCCCAGCAAGAAGCTAAGGTTATGTCCAGCCATGAACGGGATAGCTTTCAGGGACAGACCATAGAAGAAGATGGGACGGTACGGGAACAAAAGCATGAATATAACGAATCGTATAGACAACAAGAACCGCAAGGTCCTAGTACGATGCATCGTATTATCACATCCGGGTTATCTTGGCGTGTCAAGTTGGCATTAGGCGTTATTGTATTCTGCATATTGGCGATTATTGTCAGTGCTCTTGGCTTTTTAATTATGGCCATGCCGTATTTGATTGGCATCTTCCTTATTTATTGTGTATACAATATTGTCAAATCATTT
>CALBLM010000130.1 GCA_937895695.1 uncultured Megasphaera sp. | reverse complement strand
CTCCTATTCTAAAAACGTCACTGTAAACGAAAAAACGGCAATGCCAATGCTGGATGATTGACCTGCCGGTGTACCAAATACAATTTTATCGACAAAGCTGGACTTGGCCCAGCCGTCTAACGTTTCATTATTTGCCAAAACGTCTTTGACCTTCATGGCTAAATCTTCTACAGGAGCCGTATCTTGTTCGCGGCCTTTTGGGTTAGGGCAAATAATTTCAATAGTATATACTGCCGTTGCTTCACGCATTCCCTTGGAAAAGGGAGCGTATTCAACGGCATCACAGCAAATAAATCCGGTTAGTTCCTTCGGATATGCGGGGCCCAAAACCTCCTGCTTCCAGTTGGAAATCTCCGGGACTTCGTCTTTTAATATTTCATACAGCTCATTGGTTACTTGCCTGAATTTATTTTCGCTCATTACGCGCGGGATAACCGGATTACCCCAACACCTCCTTTGCCGCTTCCATCTGTGCCATCTACAGCAAAATCAGCATAGGTCAGAGAGCTTTCTAAGCTCTTAGCAAGCTGCAGATACATCTTGTATTTTTGAAAATAGACATCTTCCGAACGGCTGCCGTCTACCATAACCGTTGTATCAGAGCCTACCATGGCAGCAGCGCATTCACGGCAGGCAACGGCACAGCCCAACTGTTTTACAACGGGACGCGCCGGCAGCTGAATATCCGAGTCGGACAAGCTAAAAGAAAAGGCCAGCCGGTGCAGATAATCATTTGCATACTGAATATCACAGTCTCTGCACGTTAAGATAGTATCTGTAATATCCGCTGCGGTAATGAAATCCATATCAGTACGCCTCCCCAATTGCCTGCCGCACGGCTTTTTCAAACCGTGAAATAATCCGCCGCTGTTCACCGTGAACTGCGTTAAAAATAAACGGGTCTTTTTTCGTTCCCGGATGTCGGACACGCTTGGCAAATATAAACTGGCTGCCATTTGTCCAACGAAGTGCCATTTTTCTGCGCGGTACAATCGTATGCCGCTTTATTCCCTGGTGCAGATATACTGTAATCTTTCGTGTTGTCCCTACTATGCCGCTAATATCATCACGGGCAAACGATACACTTGTTTTGATGGAGCGTTCCGCATCACCGGTACGTGTAATATACCGGTGATTTTTGCGGGCGCGCTCCTGAATATCCCCGACGGATGATTCCATGGCATCCTTGAGCTTAGCCTGCGTATCGGCAGACACCTTATCCAAACGACTGGCAACAGCATCCAATCCCTTAATAGTTATATTCAGTTCCATGATACACTATGGTTTTCCAGCTGCATCTTTTGTACTGTTAGCAGTTAAGCAGGCCAATGCTCCCGGCTGCACAACCTGTGCGCCATATACAA
>CALBLM010000129.1 GCA_937895695.1 uncultured Megasphaera sp. | reverse complement strand
TAACACGATATGATGCCCTGATTCTTCCGGGAAGTAAAAATACGATTGAAGATATGCAGTGGCTGCGTCATTGTGGAATGGCGCAACAGATTCATCAAGCACTCCAACAGGGGATACCGCTTATCGGTATTTGCGGCGGCTATCAAATGCTGGGGCAGTGGATTCACGATCCGTCTCATACCGAGTCGGCACAGGCCGATATACAGGGGCTGGGCTTGTTTCCCATAGAAACGGTATTTTCCGGTCAAAAGATGACCTATCAAGTCGAAGGCAGCTGTCATGATTTATGGTTTATGAATCAACAGATTTCTTGCCCAACATTGGAAGGCTATGAAATTCATATGGGACGAACAACGGACACGGAATCAACCATTAGCCATCCCATTCAGGTGACTGCGCGGGCAGGCAACCCTTGTCAGGATATTCACGGCAGTGCACGTGCGGATGGTTTAGTATGGGGAACGTATATGCATGGTATTTTTGATAATGATGATTTTAGGCGTGCTATCATCAATGCCTTGCGTATTCAAAAAGGCTTGCCGCCATTGCCGGTATCCCGTAATTATCGTGCAGAAAAGCAAAAAAATTACGACAGATTAGCCCATATTGTTCGGCAGCATATGCGTATGGATGTATTGGAAAAGATCATGAAAGAGAGAATGAAACCATGATATGTTTATTTGCCTTTCTCTTTGATAGTTTACTGGGAGACCCTCATGGAAAATGGCATCCCGTTGCCCTTATCGGTACATGGATTGCTTGGTTGGAACGGCATTTGTATGATGCTGACGTTAGTCCGCGCATGCAGTATATAGCCGGCATGATTTTGTCTTTGCTGACCTTATTTCTTGTCTATGACATTACGGAAGCGTTGTTGGCACTGATCTTATATATAGACAATGTATATATACAATATGCTGTACAGGGATTCATATTATCCTTTATGATTTGCCCGCGCAGCTTGGCGCAGGCAGGAATGGAAATTTATCATTATTTGCTGCATCATCATATTCATCTTGCGCGCACGAAAGTAGGATGGATTGTTGGCCGGGACACGGACCAATTGGATGAACGTGAAATCGTTCGGGCGACTGTAGAAACAGTAGCAGAAAATACTATCGATGGCATTGTTTCACCATTATTTTTCTTTGCCATTGGCGGCATTCCCTTGGCTGTAGTCTATCGAGCAGCGAATACCCTGGATTCGATGATTGCCTATAAAAATGAACGGTATTTGTATTTTGGACGGTTTGCAGCCCATGTCGATGATGTCTTGAATTATATTCCGGCCCGTATGAGCGCCATATTCTTTATCATTGCCTCTGTTTTGCTGCGTCACCATTGGCGAAATGCCTGGCATATGATGCGTCGCGATGCTGTGAAGCATCCTAGCCCCAATGGAGGCTATGCTGAAGCAACCGTAGCCGGG
Source organism: uncultured Megasphaera sp. (assembly GCA_937895695.1). GTDB lineage: Bacteria > Bacillota > Negativicutes > Veillonellales > Megasphaeraceae > Megasphaera. Next base: position 2,917 of record CALBLM010000129.1, on the reverse strand, counting down.
GCATTAGATATACAACTAGGAGGTTATAATTCGTATTTTGGCAAAACGACGTTTCGCGCGTATATGGGTGATGCGAATCAGCCATTGGCACCTCATCATATTCGTCAGACCGTGCATCTAATGTATGCCGTTACGATAATGGCCGTGTTGTTGGCTGCTGGGTGTCAATGGTAACAAGACGATGAAAATTATTGTTCGCGTTCCCGGTTCGTGCGGTGAATTAGTGCAGGGATATTGGCAGGAACAGCCATTTTTAATCACTTGTCCCATTGATTGGTATTCGACGGTTTGTGTTGAAGATACGATGCCCCAGCGGATTGTATGCGGAGAAAAAGCAAAACAGGCACTGAAAAAAACGCTCGCCTATTTAGGAGAATCTTCCTTTCCCTTTACCCTGACCCTTTCGTCTCAAATTCCGAAGGAAAAAGGAATGGCTTCGAGCAGTGCCGATATAGGAGCCGTTGTCATTGCAGTGGCAGCGGCTTTTCAAATAACCCTTGCACCGCAAGAAGTTGCCCATATTGCGGCCTCTATCGAACCGACGGATGGTGTGTTTTGTCCGGGTCTCGTCATGATAAATTACCGAACGGGACAATGTTTGCATACGTATCAATCGGTCCCGCCTATGCAAGTTGTGATCTTTGATACAGGCGATACGATGAATACAGCGGCATATCATAGGCAGTTTGATGATAAGGAACGCCTGTATGGATCATATGCTTGGCAGGCGTGTGCATATTTGAAGAAAAACTATACGGCTGCGGATATAGGCAAAGCAGCAACATGCAGTGCCATGCTGCATCAACAGGTAAATTATCATGCTGATGTACCGATATTGCTCCGTATAGGGCAAAAATACGGCAGCTGTGGCATTGTGATTGGACACAGCGGTACGGTAATGGGACTGTTGTTTTCAAAACACACGATCCAGTCCGTCAACATCGCTGCATTGACGGCTTGCGTACAACAGCAAACTCAGTTACAAGTAGTAGGCACAGCAGCTATTATCAGTGGCGGCTGGCAATTAGAAATAGAGGATATACATGCAACAACGATTTGAACATGGTGGAAATATTTACCAATCCAACCCGTCTCAAACACACTGGCTGGATTTTAGTGCCAACATAAATCCGTTGGGATTATCTCCCAATGTAAAAAAAATGATTCAACTTCACGTGGATGATATTATACATTATCCCGATCCGCAGGGACGCCAATTAAAGGACGCACTGCATGTACAATACCAAATTCCGGCGTCGTCTATACTGTTAGGAAATGGAGCAGCTGAATTGTTCTATGTATATATGCATGCTTTTAGGCCGAAACGAGTTGTTATACCGGTTCCTTCTTTTAGTGAATATGAAAAAGCCGCATTGTCATGCCAAGCAGATATTTCTTACATATGGCTTCGAGAAGGACAAAACTTTGCCATGGACTGGCCTGCGTTATATGCAGCGTGCGAAACTGCCGATTGTATTATATTGGGCAATCCCAATAATCCTACAGGTAATTTACTTTTTGCCAATGATTTGATACGGCTGGTTCAAAAAGCAAAGAAAACTCATACGGATATTATTGTCGATGAATCCTTTTTAGATTTTCGCGCCGATGAAGAACAGTATACGATTCGCTCGTTACCCCTGCAGTATGATAACGTCGTTGTCATTCGCTCGTTAACTAAATTTTACGCGATTCCCGGATTGCGGTTGGGATTCGCCGTTGTACCTCCTCGTAAATTATCGATGATGGAAAGGCAGAAAGATGTTTGGAATACCAACACCTTAGCCCAATGGGCGGGTATTGCTGCTTTACAAGACCATGCGTATCAACAGAAAACGCGTACTTATGTGCAAAAAGCTAAACAAATATTGTATAAAAATTTACAAACATTACCGGCTTGTCATGTGTTTCTACCATCTGTCAATTTTATTCTCGTTAAAATAAATCTACGACACATCACTATGCGGCAACTAGTTTTCACATTACGACAATATAATATATTAGTACGAGAATGCGGGAACTATCCCGGATTAACAGATTCTTTCTTACGATTTGCCGTTAAAACAACGTCTGATAATGAATTTTTATATAATACATTAAAAAAAATAATGAATCAATGATAATATGCCTTGCCATCATGCCGGTATATGATGGCAAGTTTTTTTTATTTCGTATTTATTGTGAATAAGTTCACTTATTTATTAGAAATTAAGAAAAAACAAAATATAAAATGACTTTTTCTCAATTATATGATAAAATAAACATATAGTTTAATATTTTTATTTAAAATGTTTTTATACCTTATGATTTTCTTTATGCCATATGGGATAGGAGGTATTAGTATGGATGAAAAAAGAGGAAATCGAACGATCGCAATTGGCTTAATGCTGTTTGCATTATTCTTTGGAGCAGGCAACTTGATATTCCCCGCTTCGATGGGACAAAATGCCGGTGAAAATGTATGGTGGGCTATTTTAGGCTTTATTGTTACCGGCGTAGGTCTTCCATTAGCCGGCGTATTGGCTATGGGATATTCAGGTTGTAAAAACCTTCAAGAACTGGCCAGTCGTGTACATCCTGCGTTTGGGCTATTCTTTACGGTTGTTTCATACTTAACGATTGGCCCATGTTTTGCTACACCAAGAACGGGCAGTGTATCCTATGAAATTGCTATTCGTCCATTCTTGGGAGATGGCAATACAGACATGATTATGACTGTATTTTTGGTTGTTTTTTTTGGCATTTCCTACTGGCTGTCAGCCAGCCCGCAGAAACTGGTTGATCGTATCGGCAAGATTTTAACGCCGGCATTATTAATTGTTATTTTATTACTAATCGCTAAATCCTTTATTACACCGTTGGGAACACCGGAAGCGGCTACGGCAGCGTATGCAACGTCTTCTATGGCCATTGTCCA
>CALBLM010000128.1 GCA_937895695.1 uncultured Megasphaera sp. | reverse complement strand
GGGTCCCGCCGAGCCTACAGCAGCTAATGCATGTACGCCCATAATGCGCCCGACAATAATAATATCAGAAATATTATAAAACTGCTGAAATACATTACCAATTAAAAGCGGCACCGTAAACGCTAAAATTAATCGAATCGGACTGCCGGAAGTCATACTTCGTACCATAATCTCTCCTTTTTTATATAAAAATCGGTAAAAAAACACCTCCAAACACAGGATGTATCCCATATCCAGAGGTATTCATACCTACTACTTACAAGCGACCTTTTTCATCTTTCATATCTTCTTGTACTTGGGTCAGCACTTTTTGGGCCTTACGGCGTCTGTTCCAATACCACAAGCCACCGTAGACAATAACTATCAGCACAATAAGAATCGTCAGTCGCAGTGAATGATCTTCCATCATCACCACATCGTGTCCGACAACGACTTCCACAGCAACAGAGGGTAATTTACCAATCAAACAACCTATGATATAGTCCCGATACTTGATATGACTAAGTGCTCCCAACGCTGTCACCAAGCCGTTTGGGGAGTACGGTACAGCACGAGCGATAATCATCGCCTTGAGTGTACTGTATTCATCCATCTTACTCAGCATACGGCTTTTTTCAATAACCTGCTTTGCCTTATTTCGAAACAATGTCCGCATGAAAAAAAAGCTAATAATGACGCCTATCGTTTCAGCTATCCAAGATACAGCGGTTCCCATGCCAATGCCAAAGACAACCCCATTAGCGGTCGAAATAAAAATAGACGGCAAAAATCCTACGATATTGATGACAATATCTATAATCATACTGATGACTATAGCCCATACACCAAAGGATCGCAAATATTCAATAGTGCCATCCATATTACCGCTTGTCGATAAATCCCAAACGGTTTCATAAAAATCGGGAAGTATCAGATGAATGCCGCCCAACACTGCCAACAAGAGAACGAAAAAAAATAGTTTAATATGCGTTTCTGAAATTCGTTTATCTTTCATTACTTCGTATCTCCTTTGGCTCGGCGAATCGTAACCGACGACTTGACAGCTACCGCATTATGTTTCAACTTTGTTAAATACATCGAACCGCCAATAATGCCAATACCGCCGACAATCGTCATCAGCGTCAGCATTTCATTGAAAATGACAAATCCCCACAACGCATTAAAAAATACGCCAATATAGGCTACAAAACTAACGACAACAGGATTTGCATTTGCATAGGCTTCGGTCATACAAATTTGTGCTATGACCGTCACAACACCTAAGGCAATATACAGTCCCCATTCTCGTACCGTAGGCATTTGAAAATCAAATCCCATTAATACAGCACTCGTAACAGCGGCACAAAACAGGAAATAAAATACAATTTCATACTGATGATGCTTGCCAGAGCCTGTCAATTTACTAATCGTCGTATATGCCGCAGCAGCGCAAACAGACTGTGCTAATACAAATAATGAATACACGTTGAATGAAGCGAAATTCCAAGGCCGCACGACCAAACATGCGCCGATCACAATGACAATCAAAGGAAGTCCCGCACCTTTCGGCAGGACTTCCTTGAGAAATAACGCCGCAAACAACATGACAAAAAATGCAGATAACTGGGATAAGATAGATACATCGGCTAAAGGCATACCGCGGAGTGCATAAAAAATACAAATCATCCCTATGCCGCCGGCAACACCACGAAACCACAATGCACCTCGGTCACAATGAGAGAAATGAATATGCTGGGCTTTCATCAATCCCAATATAAGCACGGCACTTAAAAATCCGCGAAAAAATCCAATTTCTCCCGTTCCCATCGTATACGATAATTCTTTAACGATGACATTTTGTATACTAAACGTCAAGGCTGAAAAAATCATATACACAATGCCTTTATTCATGCTTTATGCCCGCTTTCATATGTATTACTTCTTTTTACTGATTTCATCCACAAAAGATAATACGGCCTGTTTCATTTGTTCTTTTTCAATGGACTGACTAAACCGTACCGGTTTATTACGTAAGTCCGCTAACGGCTTGGGAAGAGCCATGCCGGTTACGCTGCCGATTTCCAACAGCATATCGAACGGATCGTCTTGTTGCTGTAATGCCAGGGCTTTACAAATAACCGGTGGAAATTTATAAGGATGGGCTGTAGACATAATAACGGTATGACGACCTGCATCCAATCCTTGTTTATGGCGATTCATAAATACACCGTACGCAACTGCCGTATGGGGATCCAGTAAATAGCCAAAATCATTATAGACATGATTGATGACGGCTTCTGTTTCATCATCATCAATCCATCCGCCTTCAAATTCTTTGGAAAGAGATGCCAATTCCTGCGGCGATACGGCCATGCGACCTGTTTCCAACAGGTCTTTTTCCCACTGTGCTACTTTTTCAGCATCTTCACCAGCTACGTAGAACAAGAATCGTTCAAAATTACTGGACAACAAAATATCCATAGACGGGCTGTCTGTCGTGTAAAATTCCCGATTCATATTATAGACACCAGTTGCAAAGAAATCAGTTAATACATTATTTCTATTAGATGCACAAATCAATTTGCCAATAGGCACTCCCATTTTTTTAGCAAAATAACCGGCCAAAATATTGCCAAAGTTACCCGTCGGTACGACGACATCAAAGACTTCCCCTTCAGCAATCGCCCCGTTGTCCACTAACGATACATACGTAGATACATAATACGCTACTTGCGGGAATAAACGACCGATGTTAATCGAGTTGGCACTGGAAAACAGTACGCCTTTATCATTGGCATAGGCGTTGACTTCTTCATTCGTAAATACGCGTTTGAGGAAGCTCTGGGCATCATCAAAGTTGCCATAAATAGCGGACACATTGACGTTTTCCCCTTCTTGCTTCTGCATTTGCTGCTTCTGCATAGGGCTAACCCCTTCACTGGGATAAAATACCATAATATTGGTACCTTCGACGTCTTTAAATCCTTCCAAAGCAGCTTTCCCCGTATCACCGCTCGTTGCCGTCAAAATAAGAATATCCCGTTTTTCCTGTTCCTGTTTCTTGGCTGCTGTCAATAAATACGGAAACAGAGACAACGCCAAATCTTTAAATGCTAATGTCCGGCCATGAAATAATTCGGCTACGCTGACATCGGCATCGATGGAATGCAGCGGCACAATCCGGTCATCCCGAAAGGTTTCGCTGTTATACGCCGACGCAATCATATTTTTTCGTTCTTCATCTGTAAAATTAGTGAAAAAATAGGATAATACAATCGCCGCAATTTCCTGATACGATTTACCTGCCAACTTATTATACTGCAAAACATTTTCCGGAAATGTTTCCGGTACGTATAAACCGCCGTCTTGGGCTAATCCATGCAGCAAGGCATAGGATGGTGAAACACACTCATTTGAACGGGTACTTCTAAACTTCATGATACCGTCTCCCCCTTTTAGCTAATTAGACTCTCTTTATGATTAGTGCTATTATAGCATATTTTTTTACGATTCCCTATGCTTAAACCACTTGAAACAGATAAAATTTTAAATAATCCGTTTCCGGCACATTCCACAATATGGGATGATCCGGCGACTGCTGACGTCCTTCGATTTGCCGTAAATGGACACCTGCATCTTTCGCAGCATCCCGCAGCATGCGGCGGAACAAGTCATCACGCATAAAATGCGAACACGAGCACGTTGCCAAATAGCCACCACGCGGCAATAACTTCATGGCTTTTAAATTAATTTCTTTATAGCCTCGCATAGCATTATGCACCGTGTGGCCGGATTTGGTAAAGGCCGGCGGATCTAAAATAATAAAATCATAGTCGTGATTCTTGGTTTCTGCCAGCTCTGTTAGTAAATCAAATACATTGGCCTGTTTCGCTGTCACAATATGGCTTAAACCATTGCGCTGAATATTTTCATTCGTCATATCGACGGCTTCCTGGGAAATATCAACAGCTACGACAGATGCTGCGCCGCCTTTGGCTGCATTCAACGCGAAGGCACCGGTATGAGTAAAGCAATCCAATACATGACGACCAACAGCAATCTTACCAACAGCGAGCCGATTGTATTTTTGATCCAAGAAAAATCCCGTCTTTTGGCCATTTTCAACGTCAACATCATATAAAACGCCATTTTCATCAATCGTTGTTACGACGCTCCCCGGTGTCGGCAGGAAATCTGCCTCATACCAGCCTTTATATTGTTCCATGCCGTCCAGTTCTCGGACTTTGACATCATTGCGTTCATAAATACCGCGAATCGTCACGCCCATCTGATGCAGCTCATCGACTAAGGCTTTAAAAATAATCGGTTTGACTTGGTCCATGCCATAACATAACGTTTGGGCTACGAGGA
>CALBLM010000127.1 GCA_937895695.1 uncultured Megasphaera sp. | reverse complement strand
GTATATTCGGCGACGGATCCAGCACGATGCCGATCATTGCAGCCCGCGGAAGGTTCTCCTGAGCAATGCTATGCATGACATTGACTACAGTCGTCATGGACTGCGCTGCTGTGGGTATATTTTTATCTGCCATCATTCATCCTCCCTATATACGAGACGTCTTGATAATCTTCGTCGGCGTTTGGCCAATATTGTATATACCGCCAGTACCTACGGCCCCTGCTCCACCGTTAGCACTGGAGTTATTGCCGACATACTGGCCATTGCCGTTGTAAATAACGACGTGGTCATTATCGCCATAGACTACACAGTCGCCAACGGCCAAATTTTCTTCGTCAAAGGCAATGACATTGCCACTGCCGGCATTGGCAACCAAACTGGGCACATCAGCAACGCCTGCATCGTACTGGGACTTGAGATACGGGCTGTAATAACTGCCAATGCGAGTGGCTGCTTCTACGCAGCCATTTCTACCGTGAGGCATCGTCGTCCCCTGCCAGGCCGCATATTCTTCATTGATTCCAGCCTGTACATTCATCGTACCTCTTCCGATGCCGTCGCCGTGACCGCTATTAGCCTTCGGTTCTTCCGGCAGGTCTTCTTTGTTCATGATATTTTCAAACTCAATCTCCAGCCGCATTTCATGAATGCCGTTTTCAAAGGTATGGGTATCCGACTTTACCCAGAATTTACCGGACAGTTCTGTAATGATATCCTGAATCTGAATAGAATAGGATGATTTTACCCGGTAATCCCCTAGCAGGTCCAATACGCCAGACCGATCGGGGCCGTGGAACAGCTTTTCAATCTGTTCCTGTGCGTTGTCATTGGGATTGGTTTTGTATACATCCTGAAACATAGAATACTTTTTAATCCATTCATCCTTTGTCTGATACCCCGTCATATTGCCCTGTTCGTCCGTTACCATAACACGGTCAATGAGACCTTCAATAGATTCACGGTATTGACTGTTTTCCACGTTGATATATTGGTCAGCAGCAAAATCAGGAATAAGTTCTCCTTTTTTAACGATGTCCAACGCTGCTCCATTCATGATAGGGTGAAACAGCACATCAGAATCGTCTTTCTTTTTTGTTGCGTTGAGCTA
>CALBLM010000126.1 GCA_937895695.1 uncultured Megasphaera sp. | reverse complement strand
ACAAACGGTTTTGATGCTTGACATTGACCTGTTCATTGATATTTTTTAAGACGAAAATGACACCTGGCTTTTTGCCATGTACTACGGCATGAATGCCATAGGGGAGGCGGTCGATTTCTCGATGCTCTTTCATATAAGCCAGTAAATCCATACGAAAATCATTCAGTCCCAAATCAACAATGGAAATACCGGAATTCATATCCTCCAAATCAACGACTTCATCCTGCAGTTTTTTTAGCTGTGCTCTCCGGTAGAGCAAATCTCCTTTTTCTTCCTGATTGATTAAATCGTCGTCACCGGTTGAAGTCATCACGGAAATACGCATTCTCGTTTCGACGCGGGCTTTCAAATTGATATACTCGTCCAGTGTCAAATCCGGCCAAAAATTGACGAGCTGAATCACGGTATTGCGGCTGCCGATGCGATCAATACGGCCGAACCGTTGTATAATGCGCACAGGGTTCCAATGAATATCGTAATTGATGCAGTAATCACAGTCCTGCAGGTTTTGTCCTTCAGAAATACAGTCTGTGCCAATCAAGATATCAATATTATGCTGCTTGTCCTCCGGAAACAAAGTATCTCTGCCTTTGGAACGCGGCGAAAAGCATGCCAAGACATGATTCATTTCTGCCTTGAAATGAGGAATTGTCGTCCGCCCATCAACATTGCCTGTAATCAGTGCTGTATTCAACCCTTTCTCCTTTGCTCTAGGCGCAATATAGTGATAGAGATATTCTGCTGTATCAGCAAATGCCGTAAAAATCAATATTTTCTGATTGCCCGGATTAATGGGATGCGCTTCCTTTTCTTCAATAACTTTTAGAAGCTGGTTTAACTTATAGTCATACTGGGGTGTAATGTCTTTGACCATATTGATAAGGAGCAACAGTGTTTCTTTATCGTTTTCGATATCACGCTGCCAAGAAATATAATCCATATCCCGCAGATCAATTCGTATTTTCTTCCCTACTGTAAAGAAATCCGTGTTCTGATCGTCGTCATCAAAATCAGCAACAGTTCCGGAAAAATCCGTAATATCTTCCAGACTTCCGGTACCACTGCGAACGAAACGACTGATACGCTGTGACGTATCGTCAAGATACTGATAAATTCGTTCGACTGTCAGAAGAAATGAATGGACAGAACTTTCCATGCGTTTTAGGAGATTAATGTTCATCAGACGCTGAATACCGGCTTCACGGCCTTTGCGGAAGTTTTCCGTTTCTTCGTGGGATAGATATTTGGATACTTTACTGCGCAAAATAAACTGTGTCGGCGTATAGATGGTCAGTTTCAAATCATTCAGCGTTTCATAGATTTCTTTATAATTAATAGCCCCCGACAGCGTCGTCAGCTTAGGATACAGGGAAATGGGTTTATTCCGTCTTGGGAAAGAGCCAATATCTTTTGTGTCGTAATATGTCTGGATGTGATGCCGCGACCGGGCAATAGTGACTGCATCCAGCACTTCGAAGAAATCGAAATCAAGACGTGTAAGCAAATTTTTCGTCGTCCGTTCCGCTTCCGGAAGTTTGCACCAGGCATTATACGTTTGCTGTGCTTGCCGAAAGATCGTATCGATATCCGTCTTAGTCGGCAATTTTTCATTGATTTTTTCTGCATTTCCCTCATAAGCTAATGCCAGCTGGTTGCGCAAATCAAAAAAACGATTATTTACCGGCGTTGCAGAAAGCATCAGGACTTTTGTACGGACGCCGGGCTTGATGACTCGATTCATAAGCCGCATATAGCGGTTTTCTTTTTCGCCGCCGTGCGAGTCCGTACCGATGCCGTTGCGAAAGTTATGACTTTCATCAATAACAACCAAATCATAATTACTCCAATTGATTCGGTCAATGGGAAGACCAATAGAAGTCATGCCGCTCTTCCGGGACAAATCAGTATGGTAAAGCACATCATAACGAAAACGGTCTTCGGCTAATGGATTATTGATCAGATTGCCGCGATAGGTCATCCAATTTTCAGAAAGCTTTTTTGGACAAAGGACCAAAACGTTTTTATTGCGTCCTTCATAATATTTAATAACTGCCAAAGCAGTAAATGTTTTTCCTAAACCAACACTGTCGGCTAAAATACAACCATTATATTGTTCCAATTTGTTGATAATACCCAAAGCGGCATCCTTTTGGAAATGATACAGTGTATGCCAAATTTTACTTTCTTTAAAACCCGTCGCTTCATTGGGCAGGATATCTTCTGACAAGTCTTCCAAAAATTCGCTGAAGATATGATATAAGGTCATGAAGTAAATCAATTCCGGCGCATTTTCCTGATAAACGGCAGAAATCATGTCAATCACATCTTCTGTGACGTCTTTCAATTTTTCTTTGTCATTCCATACCGTGTCAAAGAGCTTCAAAAATTCTATGCTGGCCGGATTTTCAAAACGGCTCACGATATTGGCAATATTATTTCCTCGTTTACAACCAAGATCTACTGTGGTAAAGCTGTTAAACGGCGAATACGTATACGTCTCGTCTCCATCGGATTCCAGCATAAAATTATTGATGCCTTCCGAGTCGT
>CALBLM010000125.1 GCA_937895695.1 uncultured Megasphaera sp. | reverse complement strand
CTGATTTGGGAATGCATACGGGCAGTTTACATCCGCTGCAAAGCTTTCCGGCGCCGTCAGCTGCGGCGTTACAGCATATTTATATGGCTGTCGACGGTGATGACACGGCTATTTCACAGGCAAAACAAATTGCCTCCATGCTGCACAGCCAGTCCTTTTATGTACCGGCCAATGAACGCGCATTGTACCACGGAGCAGCTTGTTTTTGTTCCAACTATGTCGTTACGGCCGTTGCCGCAGCGCAGGCATTGATGAGCCGCTGGACCGATACGCCGGAAGATGCCGGAAAGGCATTGATGCCGCTGTTTGCGGGAACAGCCGGCAATATCCAGTCCCAGGTTTTGGCACGGCATGCGCTGACCGGACCGATTGCCCGTGGTGATATCGGTACAGTACAAAAGCATTTGGCCTGCATGCCCCAGCCCTTTTATGATGCCTATACAGCATTTGGCATACTCACGGCCCAGATGGCCCTGGCAAATCAAACGATTACAACGAATCAGTATCAGCAATTGATACATATCCTTGCGGTGGCAGAAGGAGAACAGCATGAACAAAAAAGTAACAACCCTGACAATTAAGGACATGAAACAACAACAAAAGCCGATTTCCATGATTACGGCGTATGACTACGTCATGGCGCAGAACGTCGATGAAGCAGGCATCGATATGATTTTGGTAGGCGATTCCTTGGGAAATGTTGTGATGGGCTATTCCTCAACCCTTCCCGTTACGATGGAAGATATGATTCATCATACGGCATGCGTTACCCGTGGTGTCAGTCGGGCCTTGGTTGTAGGGGATTTGCCGTTTATGAGCTATCAGGAAAGCACAGAACAAGCCCTTCATAATGCAGGCCGATTGATGAAAGAAGGCGGCTGTGATGCCGTCAAACTCGAAGGGGGCGCGCGGGTTTGCGAAGCGGTCTATAAAATGACCGAAGCCGGTATTCCTGTCGTCGGCCATTTGGGATTGACACCGCAGTCAGTTCATCAATTCGGCGGCTTTAAAGTACAAGGAAAAAATATCGAAAAAGCACGTCAACTGATAGAAGATGCCAAGGCCTTGGAAGAAGCCGGCGCTTTTGCGGTCGTATTGGAATGCGTACCTGCTGATTTGTCTGCGGAAATCACGAAAGAACTGCACACAGCAGCTACGATTGGTATTGGTGCCAGCAACCAGTGCGATGGCCAAGTTTTGGTTTGCACCGACTTGTTGGGCATGAGCGGCGGTTTTCGGCCGAAATTTGCCAAATCCTATGCCGACTTGCACAGCACCATTGTAGGTGCCGTTCAGTCCTACATTCAGGACGTACAGAGCCGCGAATTCCCGGCCAAAGAACATACCTTTTCCATTGACCCCGATGTCATGAAGGCCCTGCATGAACAGAAATAATAGATAAAAAATTACGGTACACCCTTGCCGATGTGGTAGGGTGTACCGGTTTTTTTTATTCTTTTTCGTATCACTAAGATGCAAAGAAGTTCTCATATTCATTCTTTTTCGTGCCGACGAAAAAGAACGAATCAAGAAAAAGGCGGCCGCCCGAAACTCCCATTCCTTTGAGAATGTCCGTCATTGCTAAATGGGCGAAACTCGCTACGCTCAAACAAAACGCCCATTTTTAACGCAATGCCAACTATTCTCATTGTGTGGCATAGGCCACACAACCAGTCATTCCCGTAATGGGCGGTTTGTAAGCAAATGGTAACAATTTTTGGCATAGATATGCTGAAAAAAGAAAGACGAAATATATCTAAATCAAGGCTTAGCTGACAAGAGACTATTTTTTATAGCCTGTATGCAATCTTCCTTACATGACGAGTGACACCGACCATTACGGGAGCGACCGTTGCGTTAGCATGCCGGACGAAGGGCTTACGTGAAAAACGGTTGTGCTGCTAGCAGGAAAGTAACTTCTTTCGTAGCGCTCCATCGCCCCGTCGAGCTTACAACCGTTTAGTAAGCCCTTTGGCTGGCAAGGGAGCGGGAGTTCTGGTCGGCGGATTTTTCTTTTTTGGTACTTTTTCTTTTTGTCCGCGCAAAAAGAAAAAAGTACAGAAAGCGCAGAGATACTTCTTTGCCCATTCGTCGGCACGAAAATTTCTTTCTAAATAAATGTTTCCGGTTCAGCTCGCCGAGCAAATTGTTCTTCTAATTGCTTTTTATGGAACAAGTACGTTTCGTCATCGTAATACCGTGCGTGGACGGGACAAGCTTTGACGCAAGCACAGCATTTGATACAAAAATGGGTATAGCTGTGAAAGTTAGGTGCAATGGCTCCCATGGGACAGACGGAAGCGCAGATACCGCAATGCGTGCAGGCATCACTGACATTGGGAAATACTTTCGTAATTGTTTTATGACTGCCGTCTTTTTGCTGTGGCACCATATAGGGACGATAGGGAACATGGCCTTTGACGGTAATCGGCGTATGGTACCGATTGTTTTCCAACGCACTTGCAACGGCTTGGGCGAAATGACGGGCTATGTTTAAATCCTTAGCATCCGGCCGGCCACCGCCTAGAATCCGAGAAAAAGAATGTTCGCCAATAAACGCACCGGCAGCAACAGTGTGCAAATGGCAAGTTTCCAGTATGTCACGCAGCTCAATCAAGGCATCATCGTAAGCCCGATTGCCATAGACGACAATAGGAATGGCCATGGCCGTATGTCCTAAGGTCTGTTGAAGATATTTTCCTAAAAAATTCGGCACCCTTCCGGCGTATACGGGTACGCCAAAGACAACCAATGCCTGTTCGTCAAATTGCAGCGGCTCCGTTCGTTCAGCAGGCAGGGTAAAACTGCGACTTTCCCAGGGGATTTTCAAGGTCAGTGACAATTCCTTAGCAATCGTTTCGCAGATCGTCTTCGTCGTATGAGTCGGACTAAAATAAACGGCCGTAATATGTGTACAAGGTATCATAAAAAAAGACTCCTTTCTTTTGCTGTACAGGGTACAGCGTATACGAATGTAGATACTATCAGTGTATCATATCATGACCTGAATGACACGAGAAAAAATAGGAAAGGGTATACAGATATACGTGTGATGGTTGCGAGCCATGCCTAAGAAGAACAAGCAATCCTGTAAAATGTCTCTGCCTTTCTGGGGAAAATATGATATAATGAAATATACTGATATAATAATCGTACGAGAACGTTTAGATGACAACTCGTATAAAGTACGATATTAATCCATTCGGATATACATGGAGGAATGAAATAGAGATGGCAAGAGTAAAAATTACGGAAACGGTGCTGCGTGACGGGCATCAATCCATTGCAGCAACGAGAATGCGGTTACGACAGATGCTTCCCGTATTAGAAGCCATGGATGAAATCGGCTATAATGCACTGGAATGCTGGGGCGGTGCGACGTTTGATACATGCATGCGGTTTTTGGATGAAGATCCGTGGGAACGGCTGCGGACCATTAAAAAACACGTCAAAAAAACACCGCTGCAAATGCTGCTTCGCGGACAGAATATTTTGGGATACCGTCATTATGCTGACGATGTCGTTTATGAATTCGTCAAT
>CALBLM010000124.1 GCA_937895695.1 uncultured Megasphaera sp. | reverse complement strand
GATGCAATTTCATTTATTGAAAAAGATACGGTCGCCTATGATGAAGAAGCTGTCAAAGCCAACATGAAAGCCCAAGGCCGGGAATATAAAAAAGGCGGCTGTCCCGGTAGTCAAGCCCGTACTATTTCCCATGCCTGTCCCGGACAAATGGCGCAGTCCATTACGCCATCCGCTCCGACATCTCCTGTATCCCAACTTCGGCAGTGGCCAGTGCAAATTAAATTGGCTCCCTTAAAATCGGCGTATTTTGACGGCGCTCATCTCCTCGTCGCTGCAGACTGCACGGCCTATGCGTATGCCAATTTTCATCAGCAATTCATGCAAAACAAAATCACGCTCATTGGCTGTCCGAAATTAGACGCTGTCGATTATGCAGAAAAACTGACAGAAATCATGAAACTCAATGATATTCAAGATGTGACAATCATCCGCATGGAAGTTCCCTGCTGCGGCGGTTTAGAATTAGCTGTGAAAAAAGCCTGCCAGCAAAGCGGCAAATCCATCCCGTGTCAGGTCATTACAGTCGCTATTGACGGTCACCTAAAATAAACTAAAATCCACCTAAAAAAGGCCTTATCCCGATGAAACATATCGATTTCATCCGAATAGGTCTTTTTTGCTGTTTCAAAACAGGGTATGATATAAGAGTATCATAAGGAGGCGTATATACTATATGAAAATTACACATATCCGCTTGGGACGTATTTCTGTTCCCCTGCGGGTCCCTTTTAAGACGGCATTGCGGCAAGTCAATAGCGTCGAAGACATTATCGTTGAAATTCATACGGATACAGGAGTCATCGGCTATGGGGAAGCACCGCCGACAGGCGTTATTACCGGCGATACAACAGGAGCCATTATCGGTGCTTTCCAAGATCATATTATCCCTACCTTACTGGGGCGCGATGTCGATGAATTGGAAACACTAACGCAGGACATCCAACATTGTATTGTAAAAAATAATTCTGCCAAAGCCGCTGCTGATATGGCCTTATGGGATTTATATGGCAAACAATACAATATTCCTGTCTATAAATTATGGGGTGGCTGCCGCAAACAACTTACGACGGATATTACGATCAGTGTCAATCCACCGGAACAAATGGCTGCTGATGCCATACAGGCTGTGCAGCGCGGTTACGATACACTGAAAGTCAAAGTAGGTATACAGCCGTCACTGGATGTCGAACGGTTACAAGCTATTCGAAATGCTGTCGGTTCAGCCGTTCGCCTTCGCATCGATGCGAATCAAGCGTGGAAACCAAAACAAGCCGTCATGTTGCTCCAACAAATGCAGGAAAAAGGGTTGGATATTGAACTTGTCGAACAACCGGTTATCGCCCAGGATATAGATGGCTTAAAATATGTAACCGATCGCTCTCCCATTCCCGTTCTCGCCGATGAAAGCGTATTTTCCGTGCAAGATGCCTTACACATTCTGCAACGGCGCGCTGCCGATTTGATTAACATCAAACTGATGAAATGCGGTGGTCTGACCAATGCGTTAAAAATCGCGACATTAGCCGAAATCTATGGCATAGAATGTATGATTGGCTGCATGCTGGAAGCAAAAATCAGCGTCAATGCCGCTGTCCATCTAGCCTGTGCCAAACAAATTATTACCCGCATTGATTTAGATGGACCCGTTCTTTGCTCGCAAGACCCCATTTTAGGCGGTGCCGTATTTCACGAACAACATATTACCGTTTCCGATGCGCCCGGATTGGGCATTCAAGGTATCGGCAATATACAATACATCGAATAACACAAAGAAAAATAGGCTCTTTGTCAAATGTTGGGGCGCCTTTCAAA
>CALBLM010000123.1 GCA_937895695.1 uncultured Megasphaera sp. | reverse complement strand
CAATCAGCGTATTTCCCAAATCCCGTAAATGCTTCAGTGCTTGCAGCAGCTTATCATTATCACGTTGATGCAAACCAATAGACGGTTCGTCTAAAATATACAACACACCTACCAATCCGGAGCCAATCTGCGTCGCCAGTCGGATTCGCTGGGCTTCTCCACCCGAAAGTGTTCCTGCCGTTCGCGATAGCGTCAAATATTCCAATCCTACAGTCTGCAAGAAATTCAATCGTGCTTTTATTTCTTTAAAAATCTGTTTGCCAATTAATTCTTGTTTCGGCGTTAATTGTAGCGTATCAAAGAACGGGATAAGATCTCGAACAGTCATATTCGTTAGCTCTGCAATGTTTAAACCGCCGATTTTAATAGCTAACGCTTCATGCCGCAACCGCGTGCCATGGCAGGTAGTACAAGGCTTTACCGTCATAAACTGACCAAACTGATCTCGCATCATATCCGAAGAAGCTTCTTTATACCGACGCCGTACCATCGGGATAACCCCTTCAAACGTTGTCGCATACTGCTTCGTTTCACCGCGAAGATTTTCGTATTCGAATACACATGTATCCTCAGCACCATATAAGACTTTTTGTCGTACCTCCTGGGGCAAATCGGCATAACAATTTTCTAATGAAAACCCATAGAGGTGCAGCAAACCACCAAGCTGCCGCATAAACCACGAGTCAGGATTGCTGCTAAGGGCTGCTACGGCGCCGTCGATAAATGCTTTATGGGCATCTGGCAATACTAATTTAGGATCGACTTCCATCGTACTTCCTATACCGGAGCAATCCGGACAGGCCCCAAAGGGACTATTAAACGAAAATAAATGGGGCTCAATTTCCGGCAAGCTGACATGGCAGTCAGGGCAGGCAAAATGCTGACTGAACGTGACGACTTTGTGGGTACTCATTTGAAAAATATGTACAATCCCATCTGACAGCTTTGCTGCCGTTTCCAACGAATCGGTCAGGCGAGTCATGATACTATCTTTAATGACTAAACGGTCAATAATTACGTCGATAGTATGTTTTTTATTTTTATCCAAAGGAATATCATCGGATAAGGTATATATATTACCATCTACACGTACCCGAACATATCCTTCTTTGACCAATCGGGATAATATTTTTTGATGCGTTCCTTTTCGTCCATCTACAACAGGGGCCATAATCATGACTTTTTCCCCTTCACCTAGTGCCATTACAGCATCTGCCATTTGTTCAATCGTTTGCTGGCGAATGGGCTTACCGCATTTGGGACAATACGCTTCGCCAACTCGGGCATACAATAGGCGCAGATAATCATAAATTTCCGTTACAGTTCCTACAGTAGACCGCGGATTACGACTGGTCGTTTTTTGGTCAATCGAAATGGCCGGTGACAGTCCTTCAATATAATCTACATCAGGTTTATCCATCTGCCCCAAAAACTGCCTAGCATATGCCGACAGGGATTCCACATAACGGCGCTGTCCTTCTGCATAAATCGTATCAAAAGCTAAGGATGATTTACCCGAACCAGACAATCCCGTAAACACAACTAACTTATCCCGCGGTATTTTTACATCTATATTTTTTAAATTATGTTGTCTTGCTCCTTTAATTACAATATATTTATCTTGCATACCCTATCTGACTGCTCCTTCTTTTCCAACCTTGCCATACCTTTTATTACTACGTATTTTTCTTTCGTTTCGCATCAGGCCGTTTTATTTTTCGTACATACCGAGCGGATGGCATATCCGTGCCTTGCATTTCCTTTGGCAACGTATCATCATGGCTCATCGTACTTAACTGCTGTCGTAATTCTCCCAATTTATCACGCAGTTCGGCCGCTTTTTCAAATTCTAAATTCTTAGCAGCTTCTTTCATTTGTTGTGACAACGTGCGAATTACTTTATGTAAGGCTTCTTTTGTCATTGGTTTTTCTTTGCCCTTATGATAGGCTTTGCCTTCTTCTGCTACCTTTGTCAATTCGATTAAATTGACAACATTTTTTTGGATAGATCGCGGAACAATGTGATGTTTCTTATTATAATCATCTTGCACCTTTCGGCGGCGTTGTGTTTCATCGATAGCCCGCGCCATGGAATCGGTAATTTTATCGGCATACATAAGAACCGTTCCATCAACATTGCGGGCTGCGCGGCCCATGGTTTGTATCAAAGATGTATCAGAGCGTAAAAAGCCTTCTTTATCGGCATCTAAAATG
>CALBLM010000122.1 GCA_937895695.1 uncultured Megasphaera sp. | reverse complement strand
TATATTTGAGCTTATCGGAGTTTTTTTCTGGAGCTGCCACATTCTCTGTGTTGGCCGTTTTGCTTCTGATTTTCCCGGTGTTATTTTATCATTTGGACAATTTATTGCTTGTACGATTTTCAATGGCATAGCCATGCTGATCTGTGGCGAAACACTGACTTGGCCGATAATAACTGCTTCTGCTATGGCTATTTTGTACTGTGGCATTTTTTCCAGTAGTGTGGGCTATACGCTGCAGATTATTGCACAAAAACACGTACCGCCAACAGAAACTTCTTTACTTTGCAGTTTCGAAATGATTTTTGGGGCCTTAGCCGGTTTTCTTTTACTCGGTGAATGGATGTCTGTACGAGAATGCATCGGCTGTGCATTCATGGCTGTCGGTATTTTTGCAGCCCAACTGCCTAGCCGAACATTGATTCATTTTTCAAAATCAAGCTAAGTTCTGCTATATGGCATCAAAAAAACTGTCTTTCCCAGAGAAAGACAGTTTTTTAATATTACTTTCTTTTCAATACGTTTCGGACAGCTTGTACGATAGAAGATACCCCTAATCCATAGGCTTCCATCAAATCATCAGGCAATCCGGATTCCCCAAATGTATCCTGAATGCCTACAAGTTCTACAGGAACACAACAATGCTGCGCCAAGACTTCACACACAGCACTGCCCAAACCACCAATACACTGATGTTCTTCACACACGACAACAGCCTTGGTTTTAGCCGCACTGCATAGAATAGTATCGGTATCCAGTGGCTTTACAGTATGTACATTAATCACTTCTGCACGGATGTTTTCTTGTTTCAATGCCTTCTCCGCTTGTAATGCTTGATATACCATCATGCCATTGGCAAAGATAGTGACATCTTGTCCTTCTTTAAATACAGCAGCTTTTTCTAAGATAAACGGCGTATCCTCCGTCGTCACGACAGGCGCCGGATTGCGACCAAAACGAATATACGACGGTCCGTTCTTTTCATATACTGCCATCGTTGCTTTATACGTTTCATACCAGTCGCAAGGAACGATAACTGTCATATTAGGAATGACACGCATGAGGGCTACATCTTCCAAGGCCTGATGCGTTGCGCCATCAGGTCCTACAGAAATACCAGCATGAGCACCCCCCAATTTAACATTGAGATTATTGTAACAAACCGTATTGCGAATTTGTCCCCATGACCGTCCCGTCAAAAACACACCATACGTCGAAATAAAAGGAACAAATCCAGTCAATGACATCCCTGCTGCCGTACCTACTAAATCTTGTTCAGAAATGCCTACGTTGACATATTTTTCCGGATATTTTTGCCGCACCCAATCAGTACGAGTAGATTTAGCTACATCCGCATCTAAAACAACAACATCGTCATGAAGACGACACAATTCCAACAAGGCCTTTCCATAACCATCACGCATCGGGACTCGACTCATTGGGGCACCTCCTGAGATAATTCTTTCATCGCTATCTGATATTGTTCTGCATTGGGAGCCGTTCCATGCCATTCTGCTTGGTTTTCCATATACGATACGCCCTTGCCCTTTATCGTATGTGCCAATACAACAGTCGGTTTACCGCGATATTGCTTAGCGTCTATCAAGGTATGATACAGTTTATCTATATCATGACCATCTGTTTCTAAAACATGCCAACCAAAACTTTGCCACTTTGCTGCCAGGGGCTGCATATTTTTAATACCATCTAGCGCATCTACTAACTGCATACCATTGCAATCTACAATAAGACAAACATGGTCTAAATGGTGTTGTGCCGCAAATGCCGCAGCTTCCCAAATCTGCCCTTCTTGCTGTTCCCCGTCGCCAATCAAACAAAATACGTAGGGCGTTTCCTGCCGTCGCTGCAACGCAAAAGCAATTCCATTGGCAATGGATAACCCTTGACCCAATGATCCAACAGCGCAATCCAAACAGGGCAATTTTTCCATATTAGGATGTCCCTGCAACGGGCTTCCCAACTTTCGCAACGTATCCAGCAAGGATACTGAAAAAAAACCTTTGTGTGCTAACACACTATAATATGCCGGGGCCGCATGCCCTTTGGATAAAATAAACCGATCTCGCTGTGGATTTTTAGGGTCTTTGGGAAAACAGTGCAACAAATCGGTAAAATATAAGGTTACCAGTATTTCGACAGCCGACAGAGAACTGCCGGGATGTCCGGAACCTGCTAAATAAATAGCCCGTACAGTTTCTCTGCGTATTTGCTTACATAACTGTTGAAGCTGATTTGTCATCAATACGCGCCTCCTATAGCGAAGATTATTCTATACTCGCTATTTATAGGTATCACATAAAAAACGCATCGTATCAATCATAGCCCGCCTCTGATACGAATGCGTTTTTGCGAACACTTCGAAGACATTATCTGTATAAAAAATGTCTTTATCATTATAATACAATGATTATATACGTAAGTCAATCTACACATGCTAATTATATATATATTACATGTGTATAACTCATACAAAAAAACATGATGCGACATACAATCGTATCATGTTTTTTGTCATATATTTTATCCGCACTATGGCTTATATGCTGCCATTTCTTCTTTTAAAACATCTGCCAGCCGTTTAATGCCTTCGACAATCCGTTCTTCCGGCATATTGGAATAATTGAGCCGGAAATGATTTACATGGCCGCCATTCGGATAAAATGGGCCGCCTGGAACGTATGCCACATCTTTATCTAATACTTTTGGCATCATTTCTTTCGCATCCATACCTTCCGGCAACGTAACCCATGTAAACAGGCCTCCTTCCGGGTAGGTAAAGGTAATTTCTTTCGGGAATTCTTCTTTCATCGTCTGACACATTAAATCTCGCCGTGTTTTATATAAGGCTTTAATTTTTTCTACATGTGTATCCAAATCATACATATCAATATAGTATGATGTCTGTCGCTGTGCAAAAGACGAAGACTGTAAATCTACGGCTTGTTTTAATTTAACAATTTTATCAATAATTTCCGGATTGGCAACCATCCAAGCAATCCGAAGACCAGGCATAAAAATTTTAGAAAAAGAGCCTAAAAATACAATATTACCCTTTGTATCCATCGATTTTAAAGATGGTACTTTTTCTCCATCATAGCGTAATTCACCATACGGATTATCTTCTAATACAGGGAAATCATACCGATTTATGATGTCTATAAATTGTTTACGCCGTTCTAAAGGCCATGTAATGCCTGTCGGATTTTGGAATTCTGGAATCACATACATCATCCGCACACGCGGACCATATTGGGCCAATAATTTTTCCAATTCTTCCGGAATAATCCCTTTTCATCCGTCGGCACTTCAACAAATTGCGGTCCACACAATT
>CALBLM010000121.1 GCA_937895695.1 uncultured Megasphaera sp. | reverse complement strand
CAGCAACACTCGGCTGTGCCAAAATACTAATGCTCGGCGTTACGATTTCAAAATCATTCGGCTGTTGATGCATAGAATTAATGGCTTCATTTTCCCAAGCAATTAAGACATCGCCCTGACCATTTTCGACGAACGTCGTTGTTGCGCCGCGAGCGCCTGAATCCATGACAGATACGTTTTTGTATAAGCTGGCAACAAAATCCTTGGTCTTTGCTTCATCATTGTTAAATTTCTGTTGTCCATATGCCCAAGCTGCCAAGAAGTTCCAGCATGCGCCACCGCTGCTCTTAGGATCCGGCGTAATGACATTGACACCTGGCTTAATCAAATCGTCCCAGTCTTTAATTTGTTTCGGGTTACCTTTACGAACCAAGAATACAATGGTCGATGTATATGGCGACGATTGTTTATCAAATTCTTGCAGCCATCCTGGCTGAATTAATCCTGATTTTTCAATCAACGTAATATCATGAGCAAGTGCCAGCGTCACAACATCCGCTTTATTCCCTTCAATAACCGAACGAGCCTGACCGCCGGAACCGCCATGAGACTGGATAATTTGAATATCCTTACCTGTTTTTTCTTTATAATGCTGCTGAAACAGCGGATTATATTGTTGATATAATTCCCGTGTCGGATCATACGATACGTTGGTTAATGTCACCGCCCCATCTTTCTGTGCCGTTTTGTTGCCGCAACCACTGATAAATATGGATGCCGCTACGACAACACTTAAAGCAGCAGTTAAAACAATTCGTTTTTTATTCATTACATATTCCCCCTTTACGATTTCCCTTGTATGTAATTCTCCCTATCTATGGGAGTTGAAATAATGGTGTCGACAAATAGCGTTCCCCGCCATCGGGTAATAACACGACAATAGTTTTTCCCTTATTTTCTTCACGTTTGGCAATTTCTAACGCTGCCTGCAAAGACGCACCGGACGAGATACCTACGAGCAAGCCATCTGTTTTGGCAATCTCCCTAGCTCTTGCAAAAGCATCTTCATTGGACACGTCGATAACTTCATCTAGCAAGGATGTATCTAATACTTTCGGAATAAATCCGGCACCAATACCTTGAATTTGATGATATCCGGCTGGCTTTCCATGAAGCACGGCAGAATCTTTTGGTTCAACAGCTACAATTTGTACGTTTGGATTATGGGCTTTTAATCCTTCAGCTGTACCCGTAATCGTACCGCCTGTGCCGACAGAAGCAATGCAAATATCTACTTTTCCGTCTGTATCACGCCATATTTCTTCGGCTGTCGTTTTTCGATGGATAGCTGGGTTGGCCGGGTTTTCAAATTGCTGCGGAATAAAGGCATTGCCATATTGCCGCTTAAGTTCTTCGGCTTTACGAATACTCCCTTGCATGCCCTCCGCACCGGGTGTTAATACAACTTCAGCTCCAAGGGCTGTTACGATTTTGCGTCGTTCTACACTCATCGTATCGGGCATGGTCAAAATCAATTTTAGTTTCTTAACAGCTGCTACCATGGCAAGGCCGATACCGGTATTCCCGCTTGTCGGTTCAATTAACACAGTCTTTTCGTTGATGAGACCTTGTCGGATACCCTCGTCAATCATAGCCAATGCAACACGATCTTTGACACTTCCCAAGGGATTCATATATTCCAATTTGCCGATAATGTGAGCTTGCAGTGCATATGTTTCTTCAAAGTGGGTTAATTTTAACAGCGGCGTATTCCCAACTAGTTCTGTCAAGTAGTTTGCAATGCGTGCCATATATATCACTCCTTTAGTGTATTTTAGATAAAAAATAAGACGTCATCTGCATACACAGATGACGTCTTGAATAGACTTCTGCCGCGACTCATCTGTCAGGTAGATTCCTGCTGGAATTGGCACCTTACATTTGTAGGTTGCCGCAGTGTCATTGGGCCAGTCCCTCTACTGCTCTGGATGAATTTGGATCGTTTACTATTGTATTGTCTGTATATAGTGCAATACAATCAATTAGATTGTACAACACATGATGTTCAAATTTTTTAAGTACCTCATGATAAAGCCCTCACATTACTTGTTACATGCACTTTCTTTAAATGTTACAGAAAGTGTACACTTTTTGCATAATTTTGTCAAGGATATTTTTATAATTTTTATAAATTACTTATAAGAAATTCTTTCTAGTATGGGTATACATTACTTTTTTCACAAAAACAGTAACCAAAGTACCTATATTATTTTTGACTATGAGTACATGCGTATTTAAAACGTATTTATTTTACATCATCCCGCTTACTCAAATACCACCCGTCACAGACTTCCTGCCAAAAATAATGGTTCGCTGCATTCCGATTAATTTTCTTCATAACAGGTCTCCTTCTTCTCTTATATAAAAATTTCTGCTACTGCAAACAGAGCCGCTTTTCCTCGAAGCAGCGTGCGTTTTCCGGCATAGCTGCAATACAATACGCCGCCGCGGGCCGATGCCTGATATGCCGTAAACTCCGTTTTTCCTGTTTTTTCTGCCCAATATGGAATGACATGACAATGGCCGCGTCCGCAAACAGGATCTTCTGCTACATTGCATTTGGGAACAAAACTGCGGGTTACGCAGTCGTATTCCCTGCCGGGCGCAGTAATGTGGAGGCACACGCCATCTATTTGGCGAATTAGTTCTTGATTCGGGTGAACATTTCGTACCTGTTCTTCATTTTCCAGCACACAGACTGTATCTGCACCATAGTAAGCCGCAACCGGTTTTACACCTAAAGCCGCTGTCATTTGTTCCGTAATCGGTACAGGCTGTAACGAAAAAGATGGGAAATCCATCATCAGCAAATCTCCTTGCTTTTCCACTGTCAGTCGGCCGCTAAGCGTGTCAAAAGCTACCGTGTTTCGTTCTGGTTCTACAAAGCGCGTAATAACATAGGCCGTAGCCAGCGTCGCATGGCCGCACAATTCCACTTCTCCACCAGGAGTAAACCAGCGCAGATGGTAGGCATCTCCCTCTTTAACGGCAAAAGCCGTTTCTGAAAGATTATTTTCTATGGCAATATTCCGCATCGTACGATCATCCAGCCATGCATCCATCACGCAGACTGCCGCAGGATTACCTGCAAATACTTTTTCAGTAAACGCATCAACTATATATTGTTTCATCCTAGTCTCTCCTTCTTTTTTGAAAAAAGATACGCACTAACTAATTGAATACATGTCAGAAAATTTTCGCGGCACAACCCGACACGAAGATAATCGCATTATTGCGCTGCATGACAGCATCCCGCTTTTTTTTATGTAAAAATGAGTATTTAAAATATCTTTTATTTACAATATTTTTAAAATCAAAATCAGTTTTTCTACATCTTCATCGGTCGTGGCCCTGTCTGTTTCCAGCCGCACTACCGTATGATAGGCATCATAAGGTTCCCAGACGCTGAATTTCACTTGCTGCGATAAGGCTTCCATATCTTCATTTTTCAAAATCGGGAAAATCTGATTTGTCGGTGCTTCGATATAGAGAGAGTATCCTTCCTGAATCAATGTTTCAAGAATACGCTGGGCTGCTTGAATAACAGACTGGCCAATCGTTTCATATAAGCCGTCTGTAAACAGCACATCAAACTGGATGCCTAGGAGTCGGCCTTTTGCTATCAGAGGAGCTCCCTGCTGCTTGATATACGTAAAGAGATGCGGAATATAGCCGTACTGAGGTATGACGACGGTTTCTCCAAATAGGGTGTCGCATTTGATGCCGCCAATATAGAATACGTCGCACAAAGCAGCTAAATCAGCCAGGGATACGTCATTTTCCGGGCACGCCAGTGCATACGCCAAGCAGGCGCCGTCTACATATAGAGAAAGATGTTCTTTTTGGAACACGTCATGAATCGCCTGCAGTTCTTTTTTTGAGTACAGCGTGCCGTATTCTGTCAGCTGTGAAATATAAACCATACCGGGAAATACCATGTGTTCATTGAGTATCTTTTATTCTGTATTTTATAATACAGAATAAGCCAGCCTGCTGAAATGCGTTTTTTTCTATTTTGATAAGATTTATTTCACGCGTTTTTTTATGATTTCATGACGCATTTTCTGTATATTTTGCTGAAAAGTCTTGCTGTCTGCCATGGCAATCCTCGTATACAGCACATCACCAATCGCCATATGAATCATGCGGGACGCACCTGCTTCGGACGAATACTTAACTTCGCGTCCCATACCGCACAAGCAAATATCTGCCAGTTTGGCTAGCGGTGACTGCCCATGGCTGGTAATCACAATAATTTTAGCTCCATTACGTTTAGCCGCCTGTACGGACTGAATCAATTCACTGGACGCGCCGCTGTGCGACACGGCAATGACAGCATCCTGCGCTGTCAGTAATGCTGCAGACGTGGCCTGCATGTGTGAATCAGCATAATCCTGCACGGCAAAACCAAAGCGCACATAGCGGGTTACGATGTCCCGGCAGACTGTCGCCGAATTGCCAAACCCATACACGGCAATCCGTCTTGCCTGCCGCAGTATGCGAGCCGCTTCATCTACTGCTTCATAGTCCAGTAAAGACAAAGTATCCTGCAGGCCGTCGCTCAGGTTTTGAAATACTTTGAC
>CALBLM010000120.1 GCA_937895695.1 uncultured Megasphaera sp. | reverse complement strand
GTCGTTTCCAATAGAGGGAAAGTAAAATCGTCGGGCCAAAGGCAGCACCAAATCCGGCCCAGGCATAGGAAACCATGGTCAGAATGTAACTGTTCGGATTGAGAGCTAGTATGATGGCTAACGCAGCTACGACGAGAACTGTAATCCGGCTAACGTAAATGAGTTCTTTGTCGCTAGCATTTTTATGAATAAAAGTGTTGTACAAATCTTTGGAAATAGAAGAAGCCGTAACAAGAAGCTGCGAAGCTGCTGTACTCATAATAGCGGCTAATACGGCGGATAAAATGAGACCTGTCGCAAATGGAGGAAATAATTGTTGGCTCATCATTAAAAATACTTTTTCCGTATCCGAACCGGTCAGCGGTGTATTTAGCACGACTTTGCCAACGAGTCCGACGAGGACAGCGGCTGCTAGAGAAATAACAACCCAGGTCATAGCAATATGTTTGGATTTTTTCAATTCTGCCGGATTACCAATCGCCATGAAGCGAACTAAAATATGAGGCTGTCCAAAATAGCCGATACCCCAGGCCAAGGCAGAAATAATGGCAATGACGCCGGTTGAACTGGTGTCCGGCGCTATGTCGAGAAGTTGTGGTGCAGTCGTCGACAAACGGGTCATTGTTTCTGTAAACCCTCCGGCTACGATCATGCCTATTATTGGTACAAGAACAATGGCCAAAAACATCATACATCCTTGAATAAAATCGGTCCAACAGACGGCCATGAATCCGCCCAAAAAGGTATACACGACGACGACACCGGCACTGAGAAGCAAGGCAGAAAAATAATCCATGCCAAAGACGGCTTCAAATAACTTGCCGCCCGATACAAATCCGGATGACGTATAAATTAAAAAGAAAATTAAAATAAAAATAGCGGAAATGATGCGGATAATATTGTTGTCGTCATGAAACCGGTTTTTTAAATAATCCGGCATGGTCAGACTGTTATTGGCGACTTCTGTATAATTTCGCAGCCGCTGGGAAATAAAGTGCCAGTTGAGATACGTACCAATAGCGATGCCGATGGCAATCCACGCCGCCGATACGCCCGTTGCATAGGCAAAACCGGGCACGCCCATGAGCATCCAACCGCTCATATCGGATGCTTCGGCACTCATCGATGTAATCCACGGCCCTAAGCTGCGTCCGCCGAGAATATAATCGCTGAGTCGTTGCTGCGAACGAGAGTAATAAATGCCAATGGACAGCATGGCCAGTAAATACAAGGCAAAGGCTGTGAGAATTGGCACATTTATGTGTTCCATGTATAAATACCTCCCAATCATGTATAGAAATATAAGTAAAGGATGTTCTTATTGTACTGTACTTTTGCATACCAGGCAAGGGCTTTATCGTGATAAAGTAAAAGTTGCGCAATTAAAAAAGATATGATAAGTTAAATACATAATTATTAGAGAAAGAAGCAGAGATACTGATGAATATACTTACCCTTGAACATGTAAAAAAATCCTATGGCCTGCGGGTCTTATTTGATGATGTTACCTTTGCCGTTGACGGCGGTCAAAAATTGGGATTAATTGGCTTGAATGGTGCCGGTAAGACGACATTACTAAAAATTATTGCCGGACTGGCTGAAGCAGACAGCGGTGAAATTTGGAAAAATCAAAAAGCACGCATTCATTTTTTACCGCAAGAACCGGTCTTTCAAACGGGACATACCGTGCTGGAAAGTGTACTCGATGGTGATTTACCGGTCATGCGTCTGGTACGTCAATATGAAGAAGCTGTGGAACGCAACGATGATGAAGCTGTTGTCAAATTGACCGAAGAAATGGATGAAAACCATGCTTGGGAATTGGAACAACATGCCAAAATTATTTTGCAGAAATTGGGAATTCATAAACTAACGCAGACTGTCGATGAATTGTCTGGCGGTCAGCGTAAACGACTGGGATTGGCACGAGCCTTGATTATGCCGTGTGATTTATTGATTATGGACGAACCGACGAACCATTTGGACGATAAGACCATTATGTGGCTAGAAGACTATTTGCGTGACAGTAAATCGGCATTGATTGTTAGTACCCATGACCGGTATTTCCTTGACTCCGTCGTTCATTCCATGTTGGAACTCGATCGCGGTCATGTCTATACCTATGAGGGAAATTATGCCCAATATTTGGAACTACGGGAAGCACGACTTGCACAAGAAGAGGCATCGGAAGAAAAACGACGTAATCTCATTCGTCGTGAAACGGCTTGGATTCAGCGGGGTGCCCAAGCTCGCTCAACCAAACAAAAAGCGCGCATTGCCCGCTATGAAGAATTATGTGCTATCGAAGCCGGTAAACCCTTGCGTGATGTTGAAATCTTCGATACATCCGTTCGATTGGGCAAGACCATTTTGGATATCGATGACGTAGCTTTTGCCTATCCCAAAGGGAAGCCGTTGTTTCAGCATGTAACGTATCATGTCGTCAAACACGATCGCATCGGTATTATCGGTGAAAACGGCGTCGGTAAATCGACATTACTCAACGTCTTAGCCGGTCGATTGAAGCCAACAGGCGGTACGCTGACCATTGGCCAAACCGTACGGATTGGCTTTTTTACACAACAACTGCCCCAATTCGATGAATCCATGCGAGTCATTGATTATGTGCAAGAACACGGCCATTTTGTGACCAATCAATTTGGCCAACGCATTTCTGCAACCCGTTTATTAGAACAATTCCTCTTTACTGATGACATGCAGTATACGTATATTGAAAAGTTGAGTGGTGGCGAACGGCGTCGACTGTATTTATTACGCTTACTCATGGACCAACCCAATGTGCTTATGTTGGACGAACCGACCAATGATTTGGATATTCCTACGTTAACCGTATTGGAACGCTATTTGGATACCTATCAAGGTGTCGTCCTCGTCGTATCCCATGATAGATATTTCTTGGATCGCGTCGTCGATAAACTCTTTGTGTTGGAACAGGGAACATGGAAGCGGTATTACGGCGATTATAGTCAATATATTGAAGAAAAATATGCCGGTCCTGCCGAAAAAGCAGAAAGTCATACAGCATCTAGCAAAGTGGTACAACCAGAAAAGACGAGCAAACCAGCCATGGGTCCTGCTAAAAAAGGATTGACATCTCGGCAAGAAGAAGAACTCAAAAAAATCACGACTGAACTGCCACAGTACGAAGCCATGCTCAAAGGTCTCAATGCAGCTATAGCTGCCGCCGGCAGTGACTATGACAAAGTCGAATCGCTCTTGCAAGAACAAAAAGAAACACAGGAAAAAGTCGATGCCATGACTGAACGTTGGTGTGAACTGGAAGATTTGAAGGGAGAATAAGTAGGGATTATCGTCTAACACACAGTT
>CALBLM010000119.1 GCA_937895695.1 uncultured Megasphaera sp. | reverse complement strand
GAAACTGTATACGTTCGCTGATACTTATATGTGTATTATACCATGGAGTTATAGGTTTTAAAAACACGCATTTATTATACCGTTTTGTTATGAATAAGGGCTGATCTATATATATCCGCGTTCACATAAACTGACAAATTGGCCGTCTCCAATAATAATATGATCCAATACAGGAATTTCCATAATGTCTCCTGCCTTGGCAATGTGATGGGTGACAGCAATATCCTCTTGCGATGGTTCCGGATCTCCACTGGGATGATTGTGTAATAACACAACAGCTGCAGCATTATATTGAATGGCCAGACGGAATACTTCTCTGGCTTTAGCCAAACTGGCATTCAAGGTCCCAATCGTCAAAGTTCTAACCGCAATTAACTGATTTTTAGTTGATAAATACACGGCAGCAAATTGTTCCTGCGGCAAAAAACGCATATCCTCCATGACATATTCGGCAATCGTCTGAGGTGTACTGAAATCAGGTGCATTTTGTTTGACTCGCTGTTTGGCAATACGCCGACCTAGCTCTACAGCTGCACAAATCGTAATAGCCTTGTCCGTCCCAATACCATGAACGGAGCATAAATCAGCTATGCTCGCTTCGCTGAGATAATATACGTTTTCTCCCGGCATAGCCCGCAGCAATTCTCTCGATACATCCAGTACAGAATGCCCTTTGGTTCCTGTACGCAATAAAATAGCCAGTAAATCTTGATCCGTCAATGCCTGGGCACCTTGGGTCATAAATTTTTCTCGTGGTTTTTCATTTTCTCCTAAGGCATAGAGTCGTGGGCTCATACGTCTACCTTTGCCTTTCGAAGCATTTTGCATACTTGAGATAATGGCAGTCCCACAACATTGGTATAAGAGCCATTGATTTTATCTACAAAAGCGGCTGCCTTGCCTTGAATACCGTAGGCACCAGCTTTATCCATAGGTTCCCCGCTTGCCACATAGGCATCAATTTCTTTATCTGTCAGGCGGCGGAACCATACTTTTGTTTCTACTACTTTGGTAATGATTTTATCATCTTTTACCAAGGCTACACCCGTATATACGGTATGTTTCGTATTCGATAATTCATGCAACATAGCGACAGCTTCTTTTTCATTTCGCGGCTTACCCAGTATTTTCCCATTAATCGCAACAATTGTATCGGCTCCTAATACCCATTGTCCTGGATATTTAGCGGCCACATCGCAAGCTTTTCCCGTGGCCAATGCCTGTACTTGCTTTTCCGGTTCCTTTTTCTTTGGTGCATGGTCTTCATAAGAACTCGGATTTACCATATACGTAATACCAATTTGTGCCAATAATTCGCGGCGTCGTGGTGAACCAGAAGCTAAAATTAACATGAATCGTCTCTCCTATCTAATACGGCGAAATACAATAAAAGCCACTATAATTCCTAAAATACTTAACACATTAGGTGCAAAACGAATGCCGAATCGGATCTGCATAATATATGCATTTAAATCTACATTCTTAATATTAAAAATCTCATAATGCTGAGATAATATGGGCATGAGATTGCCTGGATGCATACCGGAGGCAACATCGCCTAAAATCCCCCCTAATATGCCGCCTGCAACTAAAACTAAAATAAACAGCAAAAAGCTGTGCGAGCCAACGGTTTTCATGACGTTTTAGTCCCCTCCGTCCGTCTTCTTGTTATGAATTTCATTATACCTGTTTCCCTAATCCGTCGCAATAGAAAAGCCAACTTTCTCATCATATTCTAATACTAGCGAGAAACGTTGGCTTTTTTTATCTGTTTTTAATCTAATTCTAATTTTTCTTTTGTTTTTGCATTTTAGCCCATGTATCCCGAAGGCCGACAATCCGATTGACTACAATATGATCTGCTGTCGTATCCGGATCGATAACGAAATAGCCCTGGCGAAGGAACTGGAATTTATCTCCTGCATGATACGATGCCAA
Organism: uncultured Megasphaera sp.; assembly: GCA_937895695.1. GTDB lineage: Bacteria > Bacillota > Negativicutes > Veillonellales > Megasphaeraceae > Megasphaera. The sequence goes on along the minus strand of CALBLM010000119.1, from coordinate 217 downwards.
TGCGGCTTCGCCCTTGCTATGGAAAACGTGCAGGCTGTCCGGATTGATTTGCGACAAGAAATCTTTGCTGTCGCTTTCTTCATCATCGTTTTGGTCATTGAAAAGATAGTCGTATACGCGTGTTTCTACATCTACAGCATCGGCCGCGTTGACCCAATGCAGCGTGCCTTTTACTTTGCGGTTGCTGTCCGGCATGCCGCTCTTTGTATTAGGGTCA
>CALBLM010000118.1 GCA_937895695.1 uncultured Megasphaera sp. | reverse complement strand
TTTACATAAATAGGGCTCAAATCATTTCATATGGACAAAAAATTAATATGAAAAACAACTCCTTGGCATACCGATTGTTCTATCTGCCAAGGAGTATATGTAATACGTTTATATTGTATAATTATTACCGATTGTCAATTTTTTCAGGATACAAATCATGTTGAGACAAACGCTGCCAAGCGACTTGTTCCCACGGTGTTCCTTTTTTGCCGTAATTGCAGTACGGGTCAATGCTGATACCGCCGCGCGGCAGGAATTTGCCCCATACTTCAATATACTTGGGATCCATTTTAGCAATCAAATCGTCCATGATGATATTGACGCAATCTTCATGGAAATCACCGTGATTGCGAAAACTAAACAAATACAGTTTGAGCGATTTGCTTTCGACCATTTTTCTATCCGGCACATAGGAAATATAGATGGTGGCATAATCGGGTTGTCCCGTCATGGGGCACAAACTGGTAAATTCGGGACAATTAAACTTGACGAAGTAATCCCGGTCAGGATGTTTGTTGATAAAGGTTTCCAACAAATCCGGATTATAGTCCTGACTGTAGGTTGTATGTTGATTGCCAAGGAGTGTGACTCCCTGTAATTCTTCTTTCGAACGACTCATAGACCCTCCTGATGAAATACATAGACCTTGCGTAAGGCCTGAATCAAAAATACACCGCAAATAGCTGCCGGCAATTGGCCAATGGATAAATTGATGACGAGCACGCTATACGGTATATGTAATAAATACGAAAGCCAGCCACTGACGAACAACGATGGAACCCACCAAATGGGCAGTACTATCAGCCAAATGTTGCCATGATGCTGTTTAATCTGTACAATCAGCCATGTCGCCACAATGCCGACAAGGCAACCGCCCAACATGTCCAGCACACCCAATCCACCAAAGAGAAAATTAGCAATCAAGTTGGCAATCCCCAGTGGTATGACTAGAAAGGGGTACAAATACGCCAATGCATAGCATGCCGTGGCAATGCGCAGCTGATATGCTCCAAATGAAATACCTTGTGTGATATATAATACAATAATATAAATAGCGATAACCATACTGGCGATGGTCATGCGTTTTGTATTTGCCAAAAAATTATACATTAGCGTCACCTCCTTCATACGTAAAAAAATAAGCAGGCTTGCCGAAACAAACCTGCTGTGTACATCGTATGTACTGCTTCCTAGTTTTGTTTATCGACAGGATGGATTGCGAACTGTCTGTATGTAGTTAACTTACCAAATGACGTGACCCAATACATGGACAACCGGTACAGGGCCAATAAAGCGACTGTCACTGCTGTGATTACGGTTATCGCCCATGCAGAATACATAGCCTTCAGGGATTTTGATTTCATCCTTGCGGCTATATTCCATCGGTTCATTAATGTATGGTTCATCTAAGGCTTCGCCATTGCGCCATACTTTGCCATCATGGAATGCCAGCGTATCGCCGGGTCGTCCGATAACGCGTTTGACCCAAACATTTTTCGTCTGTAAATCATGATTGAAAAAGGCCAAATAATTGTTCATCGGTTCGACGACATCATCTTTCCATGTCCGGTGATACTGCGTACGGCTGTCGATGATGACAATGTCTCCGTAATTCGGTACTTCTCGAAAGACGTGATTCCATTTCGATACAATCAGGTATTCCCCATTATGCAGTGTCGGCACCATCGATTCACCGGACACGCGTGTAGGCTGAAAGAAAAATATATGTATTACCATCGCAATGGCTAAGGCAATGATAATCGAATAGACCCATTCAAAGACTTCATGCAAAAACGTATTCACACCAAACCCTCCTTATTTACGCACGCATCTATTGTAACAAAGGGCCGGCATAAAAGCAAGGTTTCATCGCCCATCTTATTCGCGTGTGAGCCAATCACGAAATTCATCTTCTGAAATAATCGGCGTCCCGAACTGCTGTGCTTTTTCGTATTTGCTGCCCGGTTCGGCGCCGGCGACGACGAGGGTTGTTTTCTTCGTAACAGACGACGTGCATTTGCCGCCCCGGTCTTCGATAGCCTGCTGTGCTTCTTTGCGGGTCATGGTATGTAGTTTTCCTGTCAGGACGACGATTTCTCCATCAAAAGCGGCACTGATGAGCTGCCGTTTTTCAGCTATCATATCGACGCCATCGTTCTGCAGCTTTTGTATGAGTGCCTGATGGTCGGCATGTGCCATATAAGAAACAACGCTTTCGGCAATGCGCGGTCCAATTTCGTCAATTGCCGTG
>CALBLM010000117.1 GCA_937895695.1 uncultured Megasphaera sp. | reverse complement strand
AGAAGCCGCAGCAATTGCTGTTCAGAATTTAGCTGCACAATTTAAACAAAATCTTTAAATACAAATATCGATGAGGTGTAAATAATGAACGTAAAAAAAATGAAGGGAATTATCCTGACAGGGATGTTGCTTCTAGGTGCTGGATTCACAATACCTACGTATGCTATTGGCAATATTTGGACAGATGAACATGCAGAAGTACAGGCGAAGCAATATAAAAAGGTTGTTTTATTTCCAATTCGCGAACCCAATGAAAGTGAAGGTACTTTTGATGAGAATAAAGCATACAATGAATACCTCTATAAAGAATTAAAAAAACACATTCACAAGACAAATGTATTGGGATTTAATGACCTTTTAAAAGAAAAACAACATATTTTGCGAGATAATACTCAGTATAATGCTTTGACCCGTCACTTTGATTCTGAAGCGGATCGGGCAAAGGCTGTCTATGATGCTACGGCAGCAGATGGTTATTTGATTCCTCATATCCGTTGGGCAAAAGAACGGATTGATACATCTCCTGCTACCTGGACACGGGTTAAAATGGAATCATATTATAATATTATCGACGGTCCTAATGGGGATAAATATGAACAAAATTACAATTCTTGGTGGCAGGATCATTTAGTTCCTGAATCGCAAAGGAAATTGCAGATGCTCGACATGGATTTTATTCTCTATGATGCGTATACGGGGAAAAAAGCAATGACCCGAATTGATTATTATCGCAACTATGATGTTGATCAACAGCATGCTTTAAAACGTATCGGACGTGGCTTAGCTAAAGACTGGGCTAAGTTACGTAAAGATAAAGATAATACTGTCCCAGCGAATGCGCCGACAATGGGTTTTCGTAATTTTACGTTACCTGATAATGTCGGAAGTGATGAATTTGCTATTAAGACGATTTATTATGCTATTAAAGATGAAGCAGGGGATACCTTAAAAAAGGTAAAAGTAGATTACAGCCCCAATAGAGGACAGTATTATATTACCGGTAATGTTACCTATTATAATCGAGGTGAAACTTGGAATCCTCCTTCGGCTTCTGCAAGTCCGCATTGCTATAAGACGGAAAATTTCCAATGGTATGATAAGAAAGGGAATGCCCATACAGGTAAACGAAAATATTATACAACAAATACTGATGATATCGTTGACTATTTCGGCTATTACAGTTTTTGGTATAAAGTAGGAATGAATTTACAGTTAGTTAATGCCTCGACAGGAGAAGTCGTTTATGAAAAATATGATGAAGCCAGCGATCCTGATTTTTATGCCGACTCACTGCGGTCTATTCTTCATGGGTTCTATAAACAAGTAGATAAAATTATTGGAGTAAAAGAAAATTAAAAGAAATAGTCAGATACTGACTTAAAATATATGTTAAGCGTGCGTATAGGATATGCATTTGCATTATCCTATACGTGCGCTTTTTGGGTATGTTTTTTTTATTCACAATGATGTATATAGTAAAGTAAATAGAAGAAAACTTTAGAATATATTGATTAAAAAAGGTATAAATCATGAACTATTATATATTAGTAAAATTTTAGAACGCTTATTATTTTAACCATACTTTTTTTCTGTTATACTAAAATAGTCTGTATTATTATATATTGAAATGAGGTGTTTTTTGTGTCTGAAAAAAATCTTGCTGTGGAAGCGTTCAGTTCCCGTTTGGGATTTATCCTGGTCAGTGCCGGCTGTGCAATTGGTATTGGCAACGTCTGGAAGTTTCCTTATCTTTGCGGCCAATTTGGCGGGGCTGCGTTTATTTTGATTTATTTGCTGTTTCTCTTGCTCATGGGGATTCCTGTCATGGTATGTGAATTTGCTATCGGCAGAGGAAGCCGCTGCAGCGCGGCAAAAAGTTTTGATGTCCTAGAACCGGCGGGCAGTCGTTGGCATCGGTTTAAGGGTATTAGTGTAGTTGGTTGTTATATGTTGATGATGTATTATACGACCGTTACGGGCTGGATGCTCTATTATTGCTGGCTTCATTTGAATGGAACATTTGTCGGAGCATCGACCCAATTTATTGGTGCCACCTTTGGAACGATGTTAAAAGATCCAATGACCATGCTTTCTTGGACGGCTGTTACATGCATTCTCGGCTTTGGTGTTTGTTATTTTGGCATTCAAAAAGGCGTGGAACGTATTACGAAATGGATGATGACGGCCTTGTTGCTGTTAATGATTGTTTTGGCTGTCCATTCTGTATTTTTGGATGGTGCTGAAAAGGGCATTGCCTTTTATTTGATTCCGAATTGGGAAACCATTGCGACTATCGGTTGGGGAAATGTTATTTATGCTGCCATGAGCCAAGCCTTTTTCACCTTGTCTGTTGGGATTGGTGCCATGTTGATTTTTGGGTCCTATTTGCCGCACGGTCGTAGTCTGTTTGGTGAAGCGACGACGATTACGGCATTGGATACGTTTGTAGCTTTGATGGCAGGATTTATTATTATTCCAGCTTGTTTTGCCTACGGGATTCAGCCCGATGCCGGCCCATCCTTGATTTTTCTGACCATTCCAAATTTGTTTACCATGATGCCGGGCGGTCGTATTTGGGGCATGCTTTTCTTTGTATTTCTGTCCTTTGCCGCCTTATCGACGGTCATTGCCGTATTTGAAAACATCATTGCGTTTGGCATGGATTTGTACGGATGGAGTCGTAAACGCAGTGTTCTTA
>CALBLM010000116.1 GCA_937895695.1 uncultured Megasphaera sp. | reverse complement strand
CACAGAGCCTTTTATATTGCCTCGGCTGTGTTGATTCTCATGTTGGTTGGCCTCTTTTTAGCTCTCGTACCGACAGATTCACTTCTCCGCGATCCCGATGGCAACATTGCCAGCTTCAAAGCACCGGTGATGCAATCCATCGTTGCCATTATCTTTTTGCTTGCCGGCATTCCTGGTATTGTCTATGGCATTCTCAGCGGTACCTTTAAAAGCTCCAAAGATTTCACCCATTCTATGGAAGAAATTACGCACACCTTGGTACAGCTGATTGTCTTTTATTTCTTTGCTGCCCAGTTTATGTATGCCTTTGGAGCATCCAATTTAGGAGCTCTTATTGCCGTTGCCGGTGCGGATTTCTTAAAATCCTTGGCACTGCCACCACAAATCACAATTTTTGGCATCATCGTCTTTGTTGCCCTTTTAAATCTAATTATTACATCGGCATCTGCAAAATGGTCTATCTTGGCACCTATTTTTGTTCCTATGCTCATGTCTGTCGGCATTGCGCCGGAATTAACGCAGGCCGCCTTCCGTGTCAGTGACTCGGCCGTCAACGTCTGCACGCCGATGTTTGCTTTCTATCCGCTAATTATTATTTATTGCCAAAAATACTATAAAAAAACCGGCGTAGGTACGTTAAGCAGCTTAATGCTACCTTATACGATTACCTTACTTATCGTCTTGACCATTATGTTGTACGTATTTTGGTTCCTTGGTATTCCCTTAGGGTTCCAAGCTGACTACATTTACCCTCGCCAAATGTTCTAATAGAAAGGAGTCTTATCCATGAATATGCAAAATGAATTAGTTACACGGTTTTACCGGTATGTACAAATCCCGTCCCAAAGTCACAGCAATGGCGGTACCCTTGTTCCCAGTACAGAAAGCCAGTGGGACATAGCACATCAACTGCAGCATGAATTAGAAGAACTCGGCTTGACAGATATCAATCTGAGCGACAAATGCGTGTTGACAGCTAAGCTACCGGCCCATCTACCGCAAGGAGAAATCAAAACCATTCCTTCCGTCGGTTTCTGCACCCATATGGATACTGTCGACGTCTGCTTATCTCCTGTCGTCCATCCCCAAACGATTCAATCTTATGACGGTGGCGACATCATCTTAAATCGCGAAAAAAACATTGTCATGACTGCTAAAGACCATCCAGAACTGGCTAAATATACGGGACAAGACCTCATTGTTACAGACGGCACCAGTGTATTGGGCGCAGATAACAAAGCTGCCGTTGCCAATGTCATAACTGCACTCGCTACCCTTGTCCATGACCCATCCATCTATCACGGCGATATTTACGTAGCCTTCGTTCCCGATGAAGAATGTGGCTTATACGGTTCTAAAAATATGGATTTCAGCAAATTCCCCGTTGATTTTGCCTATACCATTGATTCGTGTGAACTGGGCGAAGTCGTCTACGAAACATTCAATGCCGGCAGTGCAACGATTACCATTCACGGAGTCAGTGCCCATCCCATGAGTGCCAAAGGCGTCTTGGTTAATCCGACACTCATTGCCGTCGATTTCATCAATATGTTCGACCGCAAGGAAACACCGGAATGTACAGACGGCAAAGACGGCTACATTTGGTGCCAAGAAGTTCATTCCAACCAGTCTACGGCAACGGTACATCTCAATATCCGAGACCATCACAAAGACTTATACGAAGAAAAGAAACGCCGTATTGCCGAAAATGTCAAAAAACTCCAAGCAGCCAATCCGCGAGCTGTCATTGAATGCACCATTTCTGATGTATATGGCAACATTGCCGATGCCATTACCGATGACAACCGCAAAGCCATTGACTATATTTATGACGCTATGAAGGAATTGGACATCACGCCAAAGACCATTGCCATGCGTGGCGGTACAGACGGTTCTTTCATTTCCACAAAAGGCATCTTAACGCCTAATTATTTCACTGGCGGTATGAATTTCCATTCTCGTTATGAATTTTTACCCATTCCGTCTTTGGTCAAATCCTATGAAATGACGATGAAATTAATTCATCTCATTTATACAGGAAAATGATTGCCTTTTTATTTTAAGGTTAAACCTTAAACGTAAACGTTTATCCTTATTTATAGCAAAAAAACTTTATATTTTTCTCTTGACACCCCTATACGCGTATGCTATTATGTCATCAACGTCGTAAAACGTGATGACGCAAACTAGTAAATCTAGCCGGATGATACAGAGAGCTGTCGCAAGGTGCGAGACAGTACGGAACGCGGATTGAACTCATTGCTGAACGGATGAGCTGAATGAAGTAAGCTGATACGGGAACTCCCGTTACAGAGCATGGATATAGACTATTGTATCCGAGAGCGCGTCTACGGACGAATCAGAGTGGTACCGCGGAAGGATTATATACGCCTTTCGTCTCTTAGCGAATATGCAGAGAGACGAAAGGCGTTTTCGTTTCTCTCACTATAGGTATTATTATATTGAGGGAGGATATGTATGATGAAATCACCATCTACAATCAAAGCAGCATCGTTAAGCATGTGTTTTTCCGTCGGTGCTGTATTATTTAGTTCTCATGCCGGTGGCGGCTTTGCGACAGGCAATCAGGCCAACGTATACTTTATCAGTCTGGGCTGGCTCGGTCCAATTACGGCTATCATTACGATGCTGCTGTTAACATTGACCATTAAAGAAGCCATGAATATGTACAACTCACGCCACTTAACCAGTTATAGACAGTTGTTCCATAATTTGTACAGCCCGTTTAAACCGGTAGAATATTTATTTGAAATCTTCTTTTACATTATGGTTCTCATGGCTGTTTCCGCAGCAATTTCTGGTGCCGCTTCGGCCTTACAAGATCAGATAGGCTTGGATTATTACCTGGGTATTTTAGTCGTCGGTGCCGTTGTCCTCGTTCTGACAATTTTCGGGGCCGGCTTGGTTCGTAAGGCAACAACGTATATGGGCATTGCTATTTTAGCTACATCCGTATTTATCTTTGCCATCGGTATTTATATGGCTGGTGACGTTGCCGGTACAACAACGGTTATGCAAGCAATGACACAGGATTTTGAAATCAACGGCTTCAGCAAACTGCCGCAGGCTATTCTCCACGCCGTTACCTATTCCGGCTTCCAGTGTGTCGTTATCCCGACCATGATTGTCGTCGGCATGCCGTTGGTAACTCGTAAAAATTGTGCCACATCCATGTGGTTTTCTTTTATCATGAACGCCGTCGCATTGACCTTATCGGTTTGTATGCTCTTAGGCTGGACAAGTGTTTATGGCAAATCGCCGCTTCCTACCTTGACGAGCTGCCAGGGAATGAACATGTCTTGGCTGACTATCATCTACAGCATTTGCCTGCTCTTATGCCTGATTTCTACGGGTGTTACGACAGTATTTGGTTTTACCGCACGTTTTTCCGAAACTAGACCGCTGAAACGTATTTCACAAAGCTCTGTCGTTCGTTCCAGTATCGTTACCTTGGCTATTATCATTGTTTCTATGACGATTTCCATCGTCGGTCTGACAAATATCATCAAATACGGCTACGGCTACTGCGGCTACTTAGCCATCGCTATCATCATCGTACCGTTCCTGACCGTAGGCTACTATAAAAACAAACGCTACGAAAATGACGCAGCCTATCGTGCTCGCATTGACGCTATGAACGAAAATCCGGACGCAGAAAAAGCAACACTAACTGTTAAAGCAGAATCAACACATTAAGAAATGAATACGAATATACATTGATAGGGGCAACAAAAAAGATGATTTTCCATGATAGGGAAAATCATCTTTTTTAATTGCTACAATAACCAACACTATTATATACCATTAGTAAGGGGAGTTATACTGCCGTAAGGTCTTGGGCGTTTATCATTGCTATATACTCGCGCATTTCATCACGCAGTTTCACATCTCCCATGGGATAAGGTCTTCCCAATGCTTTGTATTTGCCTCGACCAAATTCGTGATACGGCAAGGCTTCATAGGTCACGTTGGAAAAGGGTTGTAAAAATGTCCGAATAGCTTGTATCTCTTCTGGCGTATCATCAAATCCAGGAATAACCGGTGTGCGGACACACTTGGGAATCGTCGGAAAATCTCGACACAGAGCTGTAAAATTTTCTAAAATCTGTTCGTTTCCCCAACCTGTATACTCTTTATGTTTTTGCGTATTCATCGATTTGATATCAAATAGAATCATATCCAAAAACGGAGCAACCTGTTGCAATGCTTCATACGGTGCATTACCGCACGTTTCTATGGCAGTGTGGATATGGCGTTGTTTCGCTTGCTGAAGCAATTCCTTTAAAAATTCGGGATGGCTTAAAGGTTCGCCGCCGCTTACGGTCAAGCCACCATTACCATGTTCATAAAACACAGCATCTTTTTCGACACTATCCAGTAATTCTTCTACAGTGTATATACGGCCTTCTGTTTGCAACGCCTTAGCCGGACAAACGGATACGCAGTCTTGACACTGGTTGCAATGGGTTCGCTGGATTGCAGCGTTGCCATCATCGTCAAAGGTTATCGCCTGCTGTGAACAGCGAACTTGACAGCGACCGCAAGCTTTCTGACCAATACACTGGGAAGGCACATAGGCTAATTCCGGCGTACGCCGCT
>CALBLM010000115.1 GCA_937895695.1 uncultured Megasphaera sp. | reverse complement strand
CAGCTATATTTTTTTATACGGTGATATGGATATTGATCAGACCTTGGCTTTTATTAATGACGAATACTTGAGCCATTTTCAGGTAGAAACTGTGGATTCTGCGATTATACGGCAGATTCCAACAGGAAGCGTCATTAAATCCTATCCATATGGCATAGCAAAAGATGAAAAAAAAGCACGTAAAACACTGCACAGTCTGACATATGTTGTCGATGATGCCATTGATACGACATTAGGATTGGCATTTAAAGTATTGACATATGTATTACTCCAATCTCCGGCAGCTCCTTTGAAAAAAGCACTTGTTGATGCGGGAATAGGGAAAGATATTTCTGGTGATTTCCAAGATGGATTACTTCAACCGTTATGGAGCATTTCTGTAAATGGTTCTGAACCAGAAGAACAAGAAAAAATTCTGCCTGTTGTTCGGCAGGTGTTGGAAGAAATGGTGGCTCACGGTATTGATAAGACGATGTTGGAAGGTGCTTTAAACCGTATTGAATTTACACTACGCGAAGCCGATTTTGCCGGTCGTCCTAAGGGATTAATATACGGAATCCGCTGCATGGATACGTGGCTGTATGATAAGGATCCCTTGGAACCGCTGCGTTATGAAAATGCATTAAAAACATTGCGTGATGGTATTGATACAGGATATTATGAAGAAATTTTACAAAAATATATTCTTGATAATCCATACTTTGCGTTAGTATCTTTAGTGCCGCAGCCGGGATTGACAGAAGAACATGACCGAGCAATGGCTGAAAAACTGGCAGCGTATAAAGCAACGTTATCTGCTGACGATATTGAAACGATTATGGCAGCAACTAAAGCATTGAAAAAACGTCAGGCAACACCAGATTCACCGGAAGCCCTCATGACAATTCCAACGCTGTCACGCAATGATTTGGAACATAAAGCAGAAAACATTGTCATGCATGAAGAAGATATGGCAGGTATTCATATTTGCCATGTACCTGATTTTACCAACGGGATTACCTATCTGAATGCGTATTTTGATTTGCGTGGGATGACAGCGGAAGATATTTTATATGTCTATTTGCTGAGTGATTTGCTTGGTGATTTGGATACGAAACAGCATTCATATACGGAAATTGCTTCTTTAATTGATTTGTATACAGGCGGTATTGATAGCAGTGTTTCTGCTTTTTCAGATCGAACAGATAATAAAAAATATGTTCCTGTATTTAAGTTGAAAGCGAAAGTATTAAGCAAGCAGGTAGATAAAGCTGTTTCTCTGCTTAAAGAAATTTCGTTAGATACAGTATTTACAAATACGGATCGGTTGATTGAATTAATTGAAGAAACCAAAGCCGGCTGGGATATGGATGCATTCCGCCGTGGACATACAATTGTTATGCATCGTGTCTTGTCATATGTATCGCCAGTTGAAGCATTTTGTGATGCCGGGGAGTTGTCCTATTATGAATTTATCAGTCGTATTGCTGATCAGATTCGTGAAAACAGCACGTCTGTTGCAGAAAAACTGCAGCAGATTATGCAACAGGTCTTTACACGTGCAGCAATGACATTAGAAATTACAAGCAGTGAAGAAGATAAAGAAAAAGCAGTGTCTCTTCTGCCAACATGGACGCAAGGGTTGACTATGGGCGAAAAACAATCGTCCGTATGCCAATTTGTGCTGACACAAAAAAATGAAGGCATCATGACTAGCGGTAAAGTGCAATATGTAGCGAAAGGCGGCAATTTCCGTGATCATGGATATACATATACGGGTTCATTGATGGTACTTGATACGATCCTGCAATATGGCTATTTGTGGACTAAAATACGCGTTCAGGGCGGGGCATATGGTGCATTTACGCGATTTTATGATAATGGTGATATGGTATTATGCTCGTACCGTGATCCCAATTTGGGGCATAGTGTAGATGCCTATAATGCGCTGGCAGATTATCTGGATACTTTTGACGTATCAGATAGAGAAATGACTAAATATGTTATCGGTACATTAAGTCGTATTGATATTCCGTTGACGCCTTTACTGCGTGGCGATAAAGCTATGAATCGGTATTTCACAAAA
>CALBLM010000114.1 GCA_937895695.1 uncultured Megasphaera sp. | reverse complement strand
AACAACAGGTTTTTATGTGTCTCCCAATTATGATAAAAACAATAAAATAACATCATATACCGTTACGAATAATTTACAAATTAAAATCACTGATTTGGATATGATGTCCCGCGTTATCAACAAAGCCGGCTCACTGGGTGCTAACCACATTCAAAATGTTCGTTTTACCAATGAAAAAACAGATCAAATCAAAGCTAACCTCGTGAAACAGGCCGTTATCAATGGCCGTCGTACAGCAGAAGCTGCAGCCCAAGCTGCGGGCAGTCAAATTACAGGTGTCAAGGAAATCAATATTTCCAGCAATTCCCCTTCGTATGCCAACAATTATATAGTAAGTGCCTCACGCATGCTTAAAGCCGAAGCTGCTGACACGACACCGGTAGAATCCGGAACCAATACATTAAGTCAGACCGTCTCTATGACGTTTTATATTCAATAAGCACGATATATAAAAAACTGCCATCGAAGAACGCAATCGATATTCTACATTAGATTTTCCAATCTAATCGTTAAAGATTCAGCTGCTTCTTCGAGGCAGTTTTTTTAGTTAGTATATCTTTTTTCTGTACGAACTAAAGTGTATGCGCTATTATTATACTGAAAGAATTTATTTCATATCTGTCGAGGGGGCGTATGTTATATGCATCTATTCTTGCGTTTGCGTAATGCTTCGCTACGAAAGCGACTCTTATTTGCCAATATTCTTATGGTCATCATTCCTGTATTTCTTTTATCAATTCTCGGTGCTTTTTTATTTATTGGGCTGCATGTCACCGGAACGGCCCGTGAAGGAGAATTGGCACTGTTATGGGCTAAAAAAGGACCGGCTATTCCTGTAACCTATGCCGTCAATGCCCTTCGTAAAGTAGTAGATACGCGAGATACGTTGCGAGAAAAAGATGTCATTCGCTTTTGCCGCACCTTGGAAGATCGGAATATTTATGTCACAATATATCAAAACAATCAGCCTTTATATACATCTGCTGGTAAAGATAGTGAAGAAATTAAACAAACAACACTCGTTCAGAGCAATTATTCTCCTGCGATGATGCGTTGGACTGAAGGAACAGAAGATTCCTTTATATTTACGTATACAAGTCCCACTCATGACGCCGCTATATATGCAATAGGACAATCGCCGCTTATCTCTTCATTAGACGAGCGGAATACACTACTACGTAACGTATTAGAAATTCTGTTCTTCGCCATTCTGCTTCTTGCTATCTTGCTGATTATTTGGTTGGGCATTTCTCTTTCTCATTTATTATCTCGCCAAATTCTCGAACCGCTAGCTGCTTTGCGTCATGCTTCTGATGAGATTCGAAAAGGCAATTTCAATGCACCGCTCCTTGTTCCTACCCAAGACGAATTGGGACAAACATGCCGCGATTTTGATGCAATGCGCCGCGAATTAAAAACGGCTCGGGAAGAACAGAAACGATATGAACAAAATCGTAAAGAACTCATTGCCGGTATTTCTCATGACCTGGCTACGCCGCTTACAATTGTTAAAGGATATGCCAGTGGTCTGCGTGACGGCATTGCCAAAACACCAGAAAAACAGCAACACTATATTGATGGCATTTATACGACAGCCTGCACGATGGAACACCTCGTCGAAAGTCTTTTTCTCTTTTCTAAACTCGATTTAGGACGTATCCCCTTTACACAAGAAAATGTTTTATGTTATCGTTATTTTGAAGATTTTGTTCAAGAAAAAGCCCCCTTATTAGCAGCCCAGGGAATGACACTGCGTCTTGTCGGCACACCGACAAATACTAAAATTTCTATCGATCGCCTGCAATTTCGCCGCGTACTGGAAAATCTGTTGAGCAACAGTTTAAAATATAAAGGCGATGGGCCTATTGATTTTACGGTTGCCCTAGAAGAAACGGCCCATACTATCATCATTCGCTGTGCCGATACAGGGCAAGGCGTATCAACCGAAAGCCTATCTAAATTATTTGATAGTTTTTATCGTACTGATGCAGCCCGTACGCATGTCACTAAAGGAAGTGGTCTAGGACTAGCCATTGCCAAACAGATTATTTTATCCATGCACGGCACAATCACAGCATCTCACACGCCAGGAGGCGGGCTAACAATCTCTATAACCTTACCGATTGTAAAGGAGGAACTTATATCTCATGAAACGTGTACTCATCATTGAAGATAACCCGGAAATTACAGAATTAGAACGAGATTACTTAGAAGCAAATGATTTTTCCGTTGCCATATGTGGCGATGGAAAAAAAGGACTTGAATTAGCGTTACATGAAGAATTTAATCTCATTTTATTAGATATTATGCTTCCCAGTATGGATGGTTTTCAAGTTTGTCGCCAAATTCGCAAAGTGAAAGAAGTACCCATTCTCATGGTTTCCGCAAAACGAGAAGACATCGATAAAATCCGAGCATTAGGTTTAGGTGCCGATGACTATATCAGTAAACCTTTTAGTCCCAGTGAACTCGTAGCGCGAGTCAAAGCCCATATCAGTCGCTATGAACGATTAACACAGACACAAGGACAAGAAACTGCAGATGTATTGCAACATGGGGACTTAGAAATTCAGTTAAAAAAACATCGCGTCTATGAACGTGGTCAAGAAATTACATTGACAAATCTAGAATTCGAACTGCTTGTCTTTTTTGCCAAACATCCGGGCATTGTCTTTAGCCGAGAACACTTATTTGATCGCGTTTGGGGACAAGAAGCTATTGGCGATACGGCCACTGTCATGGTACATGTCAATCGACTACGAGAAAAAATCGAACCGAATCCTAGCAAACCGATCTATATAGAAACAGTTTGGGGTGCAGGCTATCGGTTTGCCGATTAAGCCTACACCCCAATAACTATGCAATAGGATTATGGTGCCATATATGACAAAATAGAAAATACTTCCCGATTTGGATGGTGCGAATCTTCAAAATGAAGCGTTCGCGCCAATTCTTTTTCTAACGCTTCCCGTCTCTTTTTATCCTGCAAGATTTCTAATACATCTGCATGCGCACTAATTAGCAAATCGCCTTTAACGTGACGAGTATGAACCATATGACGCAAATGGCGAATAATCTGAATCGCAACGGATTCCGGTGAATATAAGTATCCAGAACCATGGCAAACATTGCACGGCGCGAACTGTACTTGATGAAGTCCCTGCCGTGATTTTTTACGCGTAATTTCAACTAAATTGAGGGCTGTCATGCCAAGCACATGTGTTTTTGTTGAATCCGATGCCATTTCCCGTTCCAAAATTTGTAAAATTTCATCCCGTTTATCCGATTGTGCCATATCAATGAAATCAATAATAATAATACCGCCAATATCTCGCAGTCGCAACTGCCGAGCGATTTCTACTGCCGCTTCCTTGTTCACATGAAAAATCGTATCTTGCAACGTACTATTTCCCGTATATTTGCCGCTATTGACATCGACTACCGTCAATGCCTCGGTATGATCAAATACCAGTGTACCGCCGGATGGTAAAGACACTTCACGCGACAGCAAACCACGCAGTTCATCTTCTAGCTGATACGATTCAAATATCGGTTGTTCTCCCTGATACAGCTCGATTCGATCTCGCCATGGTTCAGTTACTAACTGACGGATTCGTTCATATGCTTCTTTATCATCGACAATCACTTTTTTGACATCGCTATTCAAATGATCTCTCACCGTACGCATCACCAAATCCGCTTCTCTGTACAGGAGGGCATTTTTTTTCGTCACTTTGTACCGTTGCTGAATACTATCCCATGTACGCAGTAAATATTGAATATCAGCCAGCAGTTCTTCTTTTTCAATTCCCTTCGCAACGGTCCGAATAATCATGCCCATTCCTTTGGGCTTGTTGTCAGAAACAATCGTCCGCAATCGATTTCGTTCCTCTTCATCCCGTATTTTTTTAGATACACCAATATAATCGACCGTTGGCATTAATACGGCATAACGGCCGGCTAAGCTGATATTGCCGGTAACTTTTGCACCTTTTGTTCCCCGTTCTTCTTTTATTACCTGTACAAGCAAACTCTGCCCTACGGAAAGATGAATCTGTTGAATCTCCTCTTTTGTTGCCGCACGGGGAAAAATATCTCCTAAATATAAAAACGCATTCTTTTTCCGCCCAATATTAACAAAAGCTGCCTGCATAGCTGGCAGTATATTTTGAATCGTTCCCTTATAAATATGATTGACAATATGATTTTCGTCATCACGCTCTACGGCAAAATCACGCAACTTGCCGTCTTCCATGACAGCCATCCGTGTTTCTTCTGGCATGATATTTCCTATAATTGTTTTCATCGACTACCCTCACTCTTTCTCTCTTGTGTCATTGTATCATACATTCACGGATTGGGCTACACTAACACACTTATCTTCTACCTGATGTATCCAGTAAAAGATAACTATATGTTATGCTTTACATTTTAATATATAAAATCCCCCTCTTACTGATATCCAGTAAAAGGGGGATTTTATTATTTAAATTTATTTTGCCATGGGTCTATGCTCCCATTTTTAGTTACTGCCCATACCAAATGTATAATTCATTTTAGTATTCCGGTTCAATCAAACCATATTTACCATGTTTCCGTTTGTATACGACATTGATCGTATCTGTTTCAGCATTGAGGAATACAAAGAAATCATGACCTACGAGATTCATCTGCAAAATAGCTTCTTCGACATCCATAGGACGAGCGGCAAACTTTTTAGTACGTGCTACTTCGAACGTTTCTTCTGGTGCTGTTGGTCCTTCTACTAAAGCAGATTTGAACGCGCCTTCTTTCATACGACGGGCAATTTTAGTTTTATATTTATGAACCTGGCGTACCAGTTTATCATAGACTAAATCAATCGCTGCGTACATGTCTGCATTGGCTTCTACACCGCGGAGAACGACGCCGTCTACTTTTAATGTAATTTCAGCAATTTTCCGATCTTT
>CALBLM010000113.1 GCA_937895695.1 uncultured Megasphaera sp. | reverse complement strand
GTTATCGCATCAATCGAAAAAAGGGCTATGAAAAAATAAACTCCTCAAAAATACAAAAAAAAGGACAGAAAAATCAAAATTTCGTCTGTTCGTGAAAATCACAGCACTCTTTGAAAAAATCAATGAGATGCTAAGCTGTAGTGCAGTGAAAGTTGCACTCAATGTAGAATATGCACCTGAATATCTGAAACTCATTCTGAACAAACTCTAGAAAATATGGGGACTGAACGAGAAGAAGTACCAGATGTTCCTTAAGGGTACGACAGATAAAAGGTATCAGCAGAATCCGTTCTGTGCCATCAATTTTAAGACAACAGTCGATGAGACGCTGCTCTGCCTTAACAGGAAGTATTTCAGATTCCTCTATAGAAAAAAATATCCGGTGGTATAACCGGATTGTCCGAAGAAGCCTGGATTCAGTGAAAATGGAAGTTTTCCTGGTTTCTATTGACTTTAACCTGCATAAATACCATAGAAAACAGCAAGCACCTATGGATATAGCCGTTTAATTTTAAAAAGCTGATTTTTTGGGAAAGGGGGAAGTATAGATGGAACTATAGAGTCATAAAAAAAACGAGGTGTAGAGAAATGATTTCTCATTTCTTCACACCTCGTTTTTTCATTATTTATTCAAATTGTGATTCCAAATGAATGGCTCGAATCATTTCATCTGCTGAAGAAACTGTTTCTTCTTTGCGTTCTTTTTTTTCGCCGCCTTTAGCATCTTGTTTCACTAAATCTGCATTCTGCGTTACTTCTTCTGCTTCATCACTAATAACAGCCTTAGCTTCATTAAGCTGATGATTTTTATTCAAATAGGCGTCCCGTTTTTCTGGCGAAACAACCTTAATAGTAATCTGCCCATCACCCTGTACAATATACGGTGTCGTAATGGAAGATTTAGCATCTTTCTTTGCATCTTCATTTAACGCATGCTTATCCGGTTTGAGGATATCCTTATTACTTGCATCCGGTTCCTTATCGCGAATCTTAACTTTCTTCGTTTTCGAATTACTGTCATTAATCATGCTGACGTTTTGATCTAAGATTTCAATAACCAAATCATTATTGGCATCTTCTCCTTCGATTTCTTTTTTCAACTCAGCAAAATCTTTATAATGACGCAATCGTTCTAAGATTTCATCCGTCAAATTATACCGTTGCTTTTCAATTAAGTACGGCAACGGTATAACGCCGCCGCCACGAACTTCCAATACCATATTGCCTAATGGCTGGTTTTGGGGAACGGTAAAGCTCATCGTCTTGACTTCGTCTACACCATGATATGGGTGCAGCTTAATTTTAAAATACACTGTATCGCCAGGGCTGACAACAACCGGAGCCGCTGTGGCATCTATAATACGAGCGGCTTTTTTGGCCTGTGTCACATCGACAGACATAGTAATATCCAACACAGGGTAATCGATAAATTCATTATGTTTCAGTATATCCAACACATTATATAATTCATCAATACTTTTTTCATTAATATTATCTTCTGAATAATACATGTTATGCCGTGTAATATCTTTATCTCTGCCGTTAGAAGACCGAATGGTATAGGTCAGTGTAGCTGTGCCGCCACCGCTGCGGTCAATGGTCTTATTAACTGTATTATAGACTGTCGTTGCTGCCAATACCGGAGTCATTTCGTTATCTTCTACAATTTTTACTCGTTTGGTCATATCGATACCCGTATCGGTATCACGAGCTTTAATCACTACCGGTATACCCGGTGCTAAATAATTATATCTCCCGGCAATGCCGGCACCGCGGTCTTGGCTGATTTTTCCCACTTCAGCACCAATAGAACCCAGTTTAAACGAACTGGACATATTGTTGACAACAGTAAAAATATAGGCATTGTGCATAAAATAATTCATGCTGCCTTTTTTTAAAAAAGGATGTCCAAATGCGACAATACGATCGCCATCGACATACGTCACTGTCCCAATGGCTCCCATCGTCATATCGCCATTCACTAACGCCGCCGCAACCGAGCTGCCTGCTTCCAACGGCTGTGCTGTATCATCGGCAGACGCTGACGCTGTATCAACCGGCGTAAAATGATATTGCGGCAGTTTAGACTGCATCCAAGCTGCAGACAAGGAATCAAATCCCCCCATCATCAGCGGGGTCGCAATCGGTACTAACGAAGATTCTCTGGCATTAAAAGGACGAATTTCTTCTTTTGCCGGTACATTCCACAATTTAATCATATCTCCGATAGGAGTAATCATACCTAGATTAGACCGTGTAAATCCCCAGCCGTACGCAATGGCTCCAACCAGCTTTCCATCGATATATACGGGACTACCACTCATTCCCTGCGCAATGCCACCGGTTTTATTAATCAGCGGGCACGAAAAATCAGCTAAAATCAAATCTCCTTGATTTTTCATGACTCCTAAAATTTTAACTGGAAATGTTTCAATTTCATTTCCATGTATGACTGTTTTTGCATACCCTGTCATGCCTTCTTGAATATCACTGACATTCATAAATTCTTGAGCAAACGTCGTTATGGTCATGACACAACAAACAGCTGTTAAACAAGTACGCACGGCTATATGCCGTAATGTATGCAGCTTACTCATCAATCTGATTCCTCTACTTTTCTTCAACTACCAAAACGACTGTGCCCTGTTGTACTTGCGTACCCGGATAAACCAATACATTTTTAACAATACCATCTGCATTGGCACGTACAGCCGGCATAGGGCCTGCCAGCGACTGAACGGTCATCAGAACATCACCTGCTTTAACGGGCGTGCCTGCAGAGGAAACGCTGACTACATTACCGCTTAATACCGTCTCATACGATACATCCGCTGCCAATACAGTAGACATTGTTATGAACGTAACAGCTAATACTGCCAATATATACCGTAATTTTTTCATCACGCTTCCTCCTTTGTAACCGTTACACATCATCAAAACTATCTTTTAATCGATCCATTTCCCGTAACGATTTTCCGGCCCCATTAGCAACGCACAACAAAGGGTCATCACATAAATAAGCCGCCATACCTGTCGTACG
>CALBLM010000112.1 GCA_937895695.1 uncultured Megasphaera sp. | reverse complement strand
CGGTACCGCTGGAAGCTGTCGTACAGGGCAAACTGGAAATGATGATTACAGAGTATTGTTCGATGGCAGCATTTGATGGCAAAGGCAGCAAGAAAACATGTCCGGCACCGTGTATGCATCATGCATTTGCTTTACAGGATCGGCGGAACGAACAATTCCCGATTGTAACCGATCAGTATTGCCGCAATCATATCCTAAACAGTAAGGACTTGGATATGATACCGTATTTTCATGAATTGCAGCGAGCCGGTGTGCAATGGATGCGTATTGAAGGACGAGGTCGTTCGGCAGCATGGATTGAACAGATGACAGCGCAATACAGACGGCTATGTGATGGCTTGGAAACGATGCTCTTTGGCAAAGAAGATCAGACTGTAACGCGAGGCCATTTTTTACGAGGAATTTTATAAAGCAGGAGTATATATTGGAATGAATAAACGAAGTTTGCGTATATTAGGATTTTATCAAGTGCAGCAAATGTTGGTACGGTTAGCACCATCTCGCCTTTCGAAAGAAATTGCCCGGCGGCTGCGTCCCAGCAGTGATAGTACCGTCATTGCTTCTTGGCTCAATGATACCGAAGAAGCCGTACATTGTCTGCAATGTGAAGCGTCCACGCCGTTTGGTGGGATCGTCGATATTCGGCCGGCCTTGGAAAAAGCCAGTCGAGAAGTGACCCTAGATGGGCAGGAATGCATTGATATTTGGAATAATGCGCAACGATACGGCGAAATTCGGACGTATTTTGCAGATAAAAAGGAACTGTATCCGCAGTTGGAAGAAAAATCACAGACGATTGGAGATTTTTCTTTGCTGATTCATAAAATGGCCACAGTCTTTGACAATAATCATCAGATTCGTGATAATGCATCGCCAGAATTGATGCGTTTGCGCAGTCGGATTGTTGAACTAGAACGGCAGACCAAGCGATATATTCAAAGTGTACTGCAAAATAAAGATTATCAAAAATATTTCCAAGACGTATTGGTTACCGTGCGTAACAATCGGTATGTTGTACCGATTAAGCAAGAATATCGTCATGCTTTCCCCGGTATTGTGCATGATACGTCAGCCAGCGGCTCTACATTATATGTAGAACCTTTGGCCATCGTGAATGCCAATAATGATTTGCAGGCAGCCCGTATTGGCGAAACGAAAGAAATTGAACGGATTTTTAGACGGCTGACGAGTATTGTTCAAGGACAATACGACGCATTGACAGAGAGTACGTCCTGTGTTGGCAATTTGGAATTTATTTTTGCGAAAGCACAACTTGCGTTACAAATGAAAGCCTGCCGGCCATTGGTATCTAACAAACGACTCGTTAAACTCGTACAAGCACGACATCCACTGATTGATGCCAAATACGTCGTACCCAATACGATTGTGATTGGCGGCGATTATCGGATTTTGTTGATTACCGGTTCCAATACAGGCGGTAAAACCGTTTCGATGAAAACGTTGGGACTATTAGTATTGATGCATCAATCGGGCTTGTTTTTACCGGTTGGGGAAGAATCGGAACTTCCTGTTTTTCGCGATGTCTTTGCTGATATTGGGGATGAACAAGACATTTCTCAAAATTTGAGTACCTTTTCTAGCCATATGAAACAGCTCATTTATATTTTGAAACATTGTACAGCTGATGATTTAATTTTGGCCGATGAATTAGGTTCCGGTACCGATCCGGCTGAAGGCAGTGCCATTGCCATTGCTATTTTAGATGCGTTGTATCAAAGGGGCGTTTATGTCATGGTTACGACGCACTATAATGACTTGAAAAATTATGCCTATAATACGCCGGGGATTGAAAATGGCCATGTCGAATTTGACGTGAATACGCTGAAACCTACGTATAAATTACGGATCGGCGCAGCCGGCAGCAGTCATGCTTTCAGCATTAGTGAACGACTGGGAATGCCTGCCGATATTTTGACCAAGGCGAAAGAACTGCGCAGTAAAGCCCAAGATATCGATATGGAAGCCATTTTGACCAAGCTTAATATGCAGTCTAAACGAATGGATGAAGAAGAAGCAGAATTGGAAAAACGCCTGAACGCCATTCGCCATACAGAAGATGAGCTGCGTAAGGAAAAAGAAAAAGTATCGTCCAAACGGCAGGATATTCTTGATTCCAGCCGACGGGAAGCGGTAGATTTAAAACGTAATCTTCGT
Source organism: uncultured Megasphaera sp. (assembly GCA_937895695.1). Classification (GTDB taxonomy): domain Bacteria; phylum Bacillota; class Negativicutes; order Veillonellales; family Megasphaeraceae; genus Megasphaera. The sequence goes on along the minus strand of CALBLM010000112.1, from coordinate 1,351 downwards.
ATGGAAGCAGAACGAATTATTCGTGAGCTCAAGCAGCAGTCTAAAGACAGCTCAGACAGAGAAAAAGCAAAGGCCATTGATAAGGCAAGGCGTGCCATTCAGCAGATTTCCTTGCCAGATAAAGAAAAGCCCCATCGCGATCCCGTTGATGCGAGTCAACTTAAAGTTGGCCAAAGTGTATTTGTCAACTCTTTGGAAGGATTGGGAACCGTTACAGAAATAAATGGGAAAAAACTGACCGTATCCGTACGAGGTATGACAGTTCGTGTCAAATTACAAGATGTCAGTGCGCCCTACTTAGATGAAATCAAAAAAGAAAAGCAAGAAGAAAAGAAAGCCAATGCCAAATCGTCGTATCGTCCCATTCGAACCAACAGCGTAGCGACGGAACTCAATATTATCGGCAAGACTTTTAACGAAGCCCTGCCAGATATAGAACGTTTTTTGGATCAGGCATTAGCTGCCGGCTTTAGTCCGGTCAAAATCATTCATGGCAAAGGAAGCGGTGCTTTACGGCGACAGGTTCATGAGTTTTTAGCACGCCAACCTTTTGTCAAATCCTATCAACTCGATGATGTTGAAGGCGGCGGTGCCGGCGTTACACTGGTATATTTTTAAGCGATTGCCCTATCATACTGATAAGATATTCCCTATCCGTAGATGAAGTGGCAACATCACACGTTGTATGGTCATGCGCAATGTTTTTAGTTTGCAATTCAAAGAATATAGAACACAAAAGTTGTGTATAAAATAGCATAAAAGAGGACTGTAACAAATGAGGTAAGAACCATCCTATTTTGTTACAGTCCTCTTTGGTATATAACCTATTTTTGGACAGTACTCGTATGAAGCAGTTCTCCCGAAGGGAGGTAACTGCTAAAAGACAACGTATCGTCTGTAGCTTTCATGACTAGATAGTTATCACTTTCCGGTTGAGGAGCGACATATTCATCCAAGGCGTGTTGTTTCCAGAGACCGGGATACTGTACGTTACCGGCAACACCGGTGATGATGTACAGAGGACCTTGGGGATTGCGTTTGAAATCGGCAATGTGTCCGCGGTCGCGATAGGTATGCAAATGGGCTGAAAGGACGACATCGACGCTGTATTCATCAAACAGAGGCATCCAGTCTTTCCCTTCTGGAGAGAATCCTTCTTCTCTGGGTTCCGATCGATTCGCGAATCCGTATTGCAAGGGGTCCTTATGCATCAAGACGACTTTCCACTTTTTATGGGTACGGTTCATGTCCTGGCGGAACCAGTCCATTTCATCTGCCAACAGCTGCGGTTGGAACTGTGCCATTTCTGTAATCTGCGTGTTCAAAACGATAAAATGTACATCGCCGTAAT
>CALBLM010000111.1 GCA_937895695.1 uncultured Megasphaera sp. | reverse complement strand
CCATTTCAGCAAGAGTATCGGAAGTTCATTCGCTTTGGGAGGCAGCTCCATGTTTTTGTCTTCCATGATATGATGCAGTGTATGGAGAGAACTAACTAGAGATTCACAGAAAAAGTTGAACGTAAATAATCCTTCTGAACCGATAAGGTTCGTAAACACATAGGTATCCATTATTGGGTCTCCTTTATATCCATAAGATATTCTATTATACCATAAATTAGTGAAAATGAATTGAGTCCCCGTTGGGAATATGGTACCATGGATATAAGACATGATATCTAAAGAATACGGAAAGGAGGAGATAGCATGGCTCAGCACAAAAAAATACAGTTAAAACGACGTTCCGGGCCGTCCGCACGGATTCATCGCGGCTTATCTATGCCTGTAGGGCCTGGAAGTGATAACAGTACGGTTAGCTTTCGTAGTTTGGCAGAATTAAAAGCAAAATATTTTGTCATGACCGGACGGTTGTCCCGACGCCCTTTTATCATGCGGACCCTTATTTTAATGGTTGCCCAATTTATGTTTTCGATTATCTTGTACAGCCGTATTGTCGAAGCGATTTTGGTGCGAAAACCGGAATTTGCCGTTATTTTTGGAATTATTTTTATTCTTCTTACTATTCCGGTTGTTTGGTCGCAAATTTCGTTAGGCGTGCGCCGCTGTCATGATATGAATCGTCAAGGTGCCTTTTTTATAATTCCTTTTTTCTGTTATTTGGCAAGTTACATTGCCCCTGTTTTGGGATGGAGTACCGTAGCAGATGTCGTACAGGGATTAGCAGCTGTTTTTTATTTAGCCTTGTTTTTTATCAAAGGCAATGGAACAGATAATGTATACGGGTCGGTGCGTCCTCGATAACTTGAAAAATACTGTATGGTGTATATATCATGCAGTATTTTTTTACTCAATTTGTAAACATATTATAAATTACACATGGTAAACAAAAAGACATGAATAAAGTATTTTACAAGAGCAGGGAAACACTGTATAATAACGTAGAATACATACTTTTACGATAAGGAGATAGGCTATGAGCATACCTATGATACGGTTGGACCATATGAGTCATACCTATGAAGATGAAGAGGGTAAAACGGTCTATGCCGTCAAAGATATATCGTTAGACATTCAGCCGGGAGAATTTGTAGCAGTCATCGGTACCAATGGTTCCGGAAAATCAACATTAGCGAAGCATTTTAATGTTTTGCTGACACCGACAGACGGTGTGTGTGAAGTATGCGGCATGCGTACTGATGACCCGGACCATATATGGGATATACGTCAACAAGTCGGTATGGTATTTCAAAATCCGGACAATCAGATTGTAGCGGCTGTTGTCGAAGAAGACGTCGCATTTGGACCGGAAAATTTGGGCGTGCCGTCAGATGAAATTAAACAGCGCGTGAAAGATGCGCTGGCACGCGTCAATATGACGATTTATGCTAAACACGGCCCTCATTTATTGAGCGGCGGTCAAAAACAGCGTATTGCCATTGCCGGTATTTTGGCCATGCAGTCGCACTGTATTGTCTTGGATGAACCGACGGCGATGCTGGATCCTATCGGACGCAGTGAAGTCATGGAAACGATTCGGCAGCTTAATAAAGAGGGAATTACGGTTATTATTATTACGCATTTTATGGAAGAAGCTGTGCAGGCAGGACGCGTTGTCGTTGTCAATCACGGTGAAGTAAAGATGGATGGCACACCGCGGGATGTCTTCAAACATGTTGAAGAACTCAAACAGATGGGTCTAGATGTACCGGCAGCAGCAGAAATAGCCTATAAATTGCGTAAGAAAGGGATTCCGCTGCCTGATGATATTATTACGAAAGAGGAATTAGGAGACGCATTATGTCAATTAAATTAGAACATGTGACCTATACCTATGGTGCCGGGACCCCGTTTGAAAAGACGGCATTGTATGATACGTCCGTAGAAATTCACGAAGGAGAATTTGTCGGTATTATCGGTCATACCGGTTCCGGTAAATCTACATTTGTACAGTTATTGAACGGCCTGATACAACCGACGACCGGAACGGTTACGGTAGACGGCACGGATATTTCCCAAAAGACGAAAGAAGTTATGGCCATGCGCCATAAAGTCGGCATGGTATTTCAGTACCCGGAATATCAGCTGTTTGAAGAAACGATTGCCAAAGATATCGCCTTTGGTCCGCGGAACTTTGGCTTGAGTGAACAAGAAATTGAAGAACGCGTGCGGGAAGCCATGGACTTTGTGGGGCTAGATTATAAAACCTATGCCGATCGGTCGCCGTTTCGGTTGAGCGGTGGCCAGATGCGGCGTGTCGCCATTGCCGGCGTCATTGCGATTCATCCTCAAT
>CALBLM010000110.1 GCA_937895695.1 uncultured Megasphaera sp. | reverse complement strand
TATTGGTTGGCGTCAACCACGAATGTTGTTTGTCTCTGATACAGATGCTTTAAAAGGAAAAGATGGCGTCTTTACAAGAGATCAATACATAGATTATTGTCTGAAGAACGGCTCTAAAGATATACCCTATATTGGTTTTGAATCTTTGCAAAATTTAAAAGGCTCCATTTTCTTTGGCGGAAAAATCGATAAACTAGAATGGATTGTCAAGACTCATTTTGATTTACTGATTGTAGATGAATCACAAGAAGGGGTAGATACGAAGAAAACAGAGCGAGCTTTTAAAGAAATTCAGAGAGATCATACATTGTATTTGTCTGGTACGCCATTTAAACAATTGGCAGAAGGACGTTTTTCTAGTAGTCAAATCTATAATTGGACTTATGCCGATGAACAACAAGCTAAAACCACATGGCATAGCGATACGATAAATCCGTATGAACGCCTTCCCAAATTGTCTATGTTTACCTATCAAATTTCTCCTATGCTTACAGGACAATTAAAGCAAGGTATTGATTTTTCAGAAGATGAACACAGGGATTATGCATTTGATTTGAATGAGTTTTTTAGCACGAAGGAATACGGAAAATTTGTTCATGAAGAGGAGATAAAGAAATTCCTTCATGCCTTATCTACGCAAGAAAAATATCCTTTTTCTACGCCGGAACTGCGGAAACAATTAGCCCATACTATGTGGTACATGAATCGAGTATCCAGTGCTAAGGCGTTAGCAAATATGCTGAAGGACGATCCTGTCTTTTGTGAATATAAGGTTGTTATCGCAGCTGGTAATGTGAAACAAAATAATGAAATATCGGAAACAGAGAATCAAAAGCAGACAAATGCGTATAATTTGGTGAAGGAAACAATTGAAAATTGCGATAAGACCATAACCATTACAGTAGGACAGCTTACCGTAGGTGTCACTATTCCAAAATGGAGTGGAGTACTTATGCTTTGTAACCTGAAAAGTCCTTCTGCCTATATGCAAGCAGCTTTCCGTGCACAAAATCCTTGTACTTTTACTGATGCGGATGGCAAAAGATATATGAAAGAAACAGCCTATGTCTTTGATTTTGATCCGGCTCGTACGTTAGTTATTTATGACCAGTTTGCCAATGATTTGATGCAAGATACAACAAATGATAGTGGCACAACGGAAGACCGTAAGAAAAATATCAAGCGACTACTGAACTTTTTCCCTGTCTTAGGGGAAGATGACCAGGGCGCGATGATTGAGTTGGATGCGGCTAAAGTGCTATCCATTCCAAGAAGGCTAAAATGTACAGAAGTAGTCCGTCGTGGTTTTATGTCTAATTTTCTGTTCAATAATATAGCTAATGTTTTTGGTGCTCCTAAAGCTATCCAAGAAATTTTAGGTAATATTACCCCTGTACAGGAAGAACCTAAGAAAAAGCAAACTTTCTTACCAGATGCACCGGATATTCCATTAGATGAGAATGGAAATGTCGATTTACCGGATACGATGGTTATTGGTCAATCCCAAGATATCTTTGGGGATAAAATATATGGTGAACTCAATGACCAGTTGGAACAGCCCATGCAAGAGGTAATCCATACAACAACATTAGCTACTCCTCATGAAGAAATACGCAAAATAATTGATGATTACAAGAAAAAAGTAAAAGATACGATTACTGCAACAGTAATACCTCCCTTATCTGCACAATATGAAATGAACAAATCGCAACAAAAGAAAGCTGAAAAAAATATTGCTGCTACTGTTGATAATACGTTTGACGAAATTGCTGATGATTATATGAAAAACATTAATGTTGCGCAAAACAAATATACACGTGGACTCAAAGAGGCAGAAACAGCAGAACAGGTCAAAGAGGCAGAAAATACGTTGAAGTCTACAATGCAGGCTGCATTGGATACGATGAATCAAAATATGAAAAAAGTGACTCAAGAAATCGTAAATGATAAGCCTAAGGATTTGGTTAAGCAATTAGAAACGCATAAAGCAGAACAAGAAAAGAAAGGCTATGAAGATAAAATTCGAGACCATTTGAGAGGTTTCTCGCGAACGATTCCCAGTTTTCTGATGGCGTATGGCAATAGAGAGTTTACACTGAAACGCTTAGATATCGGTATTGAGCCCCAGGTTTTTAAAGAAGTCACGGGAATCACCATAGAAGATTTCCGCTTATTAAGAGATGGTGGCGATATTTTTGATGAACAAGCGGGTAAAATGATTCCTTTTAAAGGTCATTTATTTGATGAACAAGTATTTAATGATTCTGTTCAAGAATTTTTAGATAAAAAAGAGGCGTTAGCTGATTATTTTGATGAAGAGCAAACTCAGGATATATTTGACTACATTCCTCCGCAGAAGACAAATCAAATCTTCACACATCGTTGGGTAGTAAAAAAGATGGTAGATTTGTTAGAACAAGAAAATCCGGGTTGCTTTGATGATCCGGATGCTACATTTGCTGATTTGTATATGAAATCGGGATTATATATTGCGGAAATCGTAAAGCGATTATACCGTAGCCCGAAGATGAAGAAAATATTCCCGAATGATAAGGAACGAGTTCGTCATATTCTTGAAAAGCAAGTATATGGTATGGCTCCATCTCGTATCATTTATCTCATTGCAACGAATTATATTTTTGGATTTGATACACAGTTTAACGTACATCATTCCCATTTTGTACAAGAAGATGCTGCAGAAGCTGCAAAAAACGGTACATTACAAGAACGAATAGAGATTCACTTTGGTAACTAAAAGAAAGCCCTTATCTATAGATGGATGAAGGGCTTTTTTTAGTTAGTTGTAAGAATTATCACAAATCCATTTTGTTGATATTTATTTTCATATAAAAATATGGTGTTTTTCAAATAAATAGTCATCGTATAACGATAGTATTTGTTTATATATTCCTGAAAATCATACACAATTAACTATCTATGATATTTATATATATGCAAAAATAATATGGATAAAATTTGTGTAAAAAACTATTATTTTATAAAAAAATAGTATAATATGAGGTAAATAAAACGCAATCAAGATAAAAATAACACTATTTTGTCTTATTATACGATTTAATGGTGTATCTATTGATGGAGTATAGCGAATAAAAAAATGAAAGGATATAATAAAAATAAGTCCAAAATCAGAACCGAAAGTCCCATTTTTTAGTTTATTTTGTATGTTGCATTAAATGATGGCTGTTAATATTGAGGATACAGTACATAAGAAGATGCAAGGCAAAATGAATACGTATATGCAATTGAGATAGATATTTATCAATTTACGAATCTATCACGAACAGTAGAACGCAAGGCGATGTTTCCAGATAAACGATACTGATGTGATAGAATCCTTGTTTTGAAATTTTTCAAGCAGATGAGTTATATCTGTAGAAAGGGTCACCTCATGGCTATCACATTCAATAAAGAAGATAAGGTAAAAAAAAATTGTCAGTAGCATTTTAAATGATTATACGAATGTAACCAATATCGCATGCATATATGTGGATATAAAAGGTCGTGAACGGTCAAGTAAATATAATTTTACTAAATTTTGTCAATTTATGCGTAGTATTCCGGCGTTTCGCAACAAATGCTATCAATGTGATTTGTATGGTGGCTTGGAAACGTTTAAAAATCAATCTTGCTGCCCCTATCGGTGCCATGCGGGACTCATTGATTTTGCGATTCCTATTGTGCATGAAAATCAACTGCACGGATTTATCGTATCGGGGCAAATGGCTTCGCCAGATGCAAGAATTCCGTATATGCAGGAAGCGACGAAATGGGAAGAAGATACACATGCATTTAAATATTTTAAATCTGTTCCCCAATATCGGTACGAAGAAATTATGAGTGCATCTCGCGTTTTAAATACGTTGACGACAGCCTATTTTCCATTTAATGACCATCATTTAAATTTAGCCTATGATACGACAGAAATCGGAAAGACAAAAGAAACGGATACAGCGTCATCGGTGAAGCGAGTAGAAATTCGTAAAACTATTGACTATATTAAATCCCATCTCAGTTGTAATTTATCACTGCGTACGATAGCGGAAGAGGTATTTTTGAGTGAATCGTATCTTTCTAAGTTGTTTAAACAGGAAATGAATATGAATTTGATGCAGTATATTAATCAGTGCCGGATTGAAGAAGCTGAAAAAATATTGCGTACTTCTAAATCTTCTGTAGATATGATTAGTCGTCATCTAGGGTATCACAGGACAAGTTATTTTTGTAAGATTTTTAAACAGTATACAGGTGAAACACCGCATGCATATCGAAAAAAATTTGATATTCGATAGGAAATAGAAGGGAGGATACGACCCATGGGAAATTGCCATTACCGATATATTACGTCTGAAGCGGTTACAGAAGGACATCCGGATAAAATTTGCGATCAAATATCCGATGCTATTTTAGATGCCTATTTACAGCAAGATCGGTATGCCCATGTTGCTGTAGAATCATTTGTTTCCGGTAATGTCCTGACGATTGCCGGGGAAGTACAGTCTTCGGCAACGGTTGATATTACCGAAACAGCTCGTAACGTCATTCGCCGTATTGGCTATACCGATCCGGCATTGGGATTTACGGCGGACACATGTCTGATTTTTACGAATGTACATCAGCAGTCTGTCGATATTGCACAGGGCGTGCAGAAGGAAGCCGAGAAAACGGAAATAGGCAGTGGCGATCAGGGTATTATGTATGGGTACGCGACCAATGAAACGGATAATTATATGCCTATCACAGTCAATCTAGCACAAAATTTGGTACGTCAGTTGGATTGGGTACGTCATCATACAGAGCTAAGAACGATTTTACGTCCTGATGGAAAATCTCAGGTCACGATGGAATTTGATGAAGCAGGAAAACCGATCGGCATTCATAGCTTGGTTATAGCGGCACAGCATAGTGAAACGATTGGAACGGAAGAATTAAAAACGATTATACGAAACGTCATTATTGATCCCGTATGCCGTGAATGGATTCGGCCACAGACGGCTATTCGTATTAATGGAACCGGTCGTTTTGTGATTGGTGGCCCTGTCGGTGATACGGGGCTGACGGGACGTAAACTCATGGTAGACACGTATGGAACGGTAGCGAAACATGGGGGAGGCGCTTTTTCGGGCAAAGATGCGACGAAAGTAGATCGTAGTGCTGCCTATATGGCTCGCTATGTAGCAAAACATATTGTAGCTGCCGGCCTATGTGATCGCTGTGAAGTATCGATTGCCTATGCCATTAGTGGAATATATCCGGAAGCCGTGCAGATTCATACGTTCTGTTCTGAACATGTTCCAAAACCAATTATTGAAAAAGCCGTGGCAAAAACCTTTTCATTTGCTGTTGGCGATATTATTGAACGACTGGACTTGCGCCGGCCACAATTTGGTAAAACCGCTATATATGGGCATTTTGGCCGTGAAAATGAAGATTTTGCTTGGGAGCGTTTGGATAATGTATTTACATTAAAAAAGTGGATAGAATCTTATATGTAATATACAGCTATGTGACTGTAGTAACATAATATTGGTTACTGCAGTCTTTTTTTTGCAAAAAAATAGAATTGTTACATCAAAATAGTGGTATTTCTCATGGATAAAGATAATTAAGTGCTATTGTTTAATGATATAATCAACTCGAAACATCGAATTGCGATTTACGCATGCCACTGGACGTGGTGATGAGATGGACTACGTTTGAGCAAGAATAGATTAAGGAGGCTATACTTATGGATGTATTAGCAAAAGGGTTTACCCAACCAACCGATCGTATTAAAGCATTAAAAAATGCAATTTACGATGCAACACCAACTGTTGAAGCAGATCGTGCGGAATTAATTACTGCTTCATATAAAGAAACAGAAGGATTGCCGATTGTCATTCGTCGTGCTAAAGCAGTCGAAAAGATTTTAACAGAAATTCCTATTGCTATTCGTGATAATGAATTAATCGCCGGTTCGTTGACGGTTAGCGTACATGGCTGCCAGATTTATCCGGAATATTCCTTTGATTGGGTAGAAAAAGAATTTGATACGATGGCTACGCGTATGGCCGATCCCTTTGAAATTCCGAAAGATACAGCAAAACGTCTTCATGATGCATTTTTGTACTGGCCCGGCAAGACAACCAGTGACTTGGCTACAAGCTATATGTCCCAGCCTTGCTTAGATGCACAGGCAAATGGTGTATTTACCGTAGGTAACTACTATTTTAATGGCGTTGGTCATGTTTGCGTTGACTATGGCAAAGTATTAGCCAAAGGTTTTTCCGGCATCATTATTGAAGCGGAAGCGCAAAAAGCCAAATTGTCCGGTGCTGTTCCGGAAGATATTAAAAAACGTGATTTTTACGATGCTGTTATTATTACGTATAAAGCAGCTATTACTTATGCCCATCGCTATGCCGATCTTTGCGATCAGTTGGCAGCCCGCGAAAGCAATCCGACTCGTAAGGCAGAATTGACGCAGATTGCTGCAAACTGCCGCCGTGTACCGGAATTCCCGGCAACCAACTGGTGGGAAGCATTGCAGTCCTTCTGGTTCGTACAATTAATTCTTCAGATTGAATCGAGTGGTCACTCTATTTCTCCGGGACGTTTTGACCAGTACATGTATCCGTACTTGGAAGCAGATAAAACGATTAGCAAAGAATTTGCACAGGAATTGTTGGATAATGTATGGATTAAATTCAATGATTTGAATAAAACCCGTGATGCCGTTTCTGACCAGGCATTTGCCGGTTATGCTATTTTCCAGAACATTCAATGCGGTGGCATTGATGAAGATGGCGTCGATGCAACGAACCCCTTGTCGTATATGCTGATTGATGCAGCTGCTCATGTTGCGATGGCAGCTCCGTCGTTCTCTATCCGTTATTCCAATAAAACACCGGATGAATTCTTATATCGTGCTTGCGAACTTGTCCGCTTAGGCTATGGCTATCCGGCTATGTATAATGATGAAGTCATCATTCCGGCTATGATGAACCGAGGCATTCCACTTCGTGAAGCTCGCGGCTATTGCATTATTGGCTGCGTAGAACCGCAGGTTCCTCATAAGACAGAAGGATGGCATGATGCGGCATTCTTCAATATTGCCAAAGTACTCGATATTACCTTGCATAATGGTCGTAATGGTCAGGTACAGCTTGGATCTAAGACTGGCGAAATGAAAGATTTCAAAAACCTGGGTGAATTACTGGCAGCCTATAAGAAACAGATGGAATACTTTGTTAAATTATTGGTTGAAGCTGATAATGCAGTTGATTATGCACATGCAGAACGCGCACCGTTGCCGTTTGAATCCGCTTTGGTCGATGATTGCTTGGGTCGCGGCATGTCCATGCAGGAAGGCGGCGCTATCTACAACTTCACAGGCCCGCAGGCATTCGGCGTAGCCGATAATGGCGACTCCTTTGCAGCGATTCAGAAACATGTTTTTGAAAACGGCGAAGTATCGATGGCTGAATTGCAGGAAGCAATGGATCATAACTTTGGCTATCCTGATGAAACGGGCAAACTGGCAACGTGGTTTGGCACAGGCTGCTGCGCTGCTGCAGGAAGTACGCCGCTGGCAGGCATGGATGAACGTCAGATTTATGAAGCCGTTAAGAAGATTCTCTCTGCTAATGGCAGCATTGATATTAATGAATTACAACAAAGCTTGCAAGGCAATACATCGGCACCGGCTGCAGCTCCTGCCGCAACAGGAAATGAAGCACGGTATCAGCAAATCAAACGTATTATGGAAAATACGACTTGGTTTGGTAACGATGATGATGTTGTCGATATTATTACACGCGAAGCTGGTCAGATTTATGCACGGGAAGTACAGAAATATAAAAACCCGCGCGGTGGTCAGTTCCAGGCTGGTTGCTATCCAGTATCAGCTAATGTTCTCTTTGGTAAAGATGTAGCACCGCTTCCAGATGGCCGGTTGGCATGGACACCGCTTGCGGATGGTGTATCTCCTCGAGCAGGTTGTGATACGAACGGCCCGACGGCAGCAATTATGTCTGTTGCCAAATTGGAACATGAAACATTCTCCAATGGGACATTATATAACCAAAAATTCAGCCCGTCCGCATTGGCTGGCGATGAAGGGTTAAAACGGTTTGCAGCTCTTTGCCGTGCATACTTTGACAATAAAGGCATGCATGTACAGTTTAATGTTATCGATAAAGCAACCTTGGTGGATGCACAGAAACATCCGGAACAGCATAAAGACTTGGTTGTTCGTGTTGCCGGTTATTCCGCACAGTTCATTTCCTTGGCGAAAGAAGTACAGGATAATATTATCGACAGAACAGAATTTGAATTTTAATCCCTTAGCGGATTGCCTGTCTGAAAGGGGATTTGAAGATGTCTACGGTAACGATTGATTATCAGGCAGAAGGCGATGTATTTGATATTCAGCGTTTTTCCTTAAACGACGGTCCTGGAATTCGTACGATTGTATTCCTTAAAGGGTGCCCTCTTTCATGCTGGTGGTGCAGTAATCCTGAATCGCAGCGGCGTCGGCCGGTTGTGATGTATAACGAAGCAGAATGCGTGCATTGCAGACGCTGTGAAAGCGTCTGCACGCAGCATGCTGTGCAGTTTGGTGAAGATGGCATACGTCATTTTGATTACAACACTTGTATTGGAAAGGGAGACTGTGCTGCTGCCTGCCCGGTTGGCGCACTGGTCATGAAAGGACATCGCATGCGTGTTGGCGAGTTAATTGAAGTGCTCAAGAAAGATCGCTCTACGTTTCGTCATTCCGGCGGCGGTGTTACCTTATCAGGCGGTGATCCGTTTATGCAGCCTGATTTTGCTTGTGAATTATTTAAAGCTTGTAAAGCCCAGGGATGGAGTACAGCTATTGAAACAGAAGGTTGTGCTGAACCGTGTGATATTTTAAAGGTACTTCCATATGTGGATACGATTTTGATGGATATTAAACATATGGATCCTGAAAAACATCGATTGTTTACAGGCGTATCCAACGAGCTTATTTTAAATAATGCAAGAAAAATAGCTGCATTTGCACCGCTCACGGTACGGGTTCCCGTCATTCCCAAATTTAATCATTCGGAAGACGAAATACGGGCTATTGCAGAATTTGCAGCTTCCTTAGGAAATGTAAACTACGTTCACTTACTGCCGTATCATGCATTGGGAGAAAGCAAATATACCATGATGGGCCTTGAATATAAAATGAATCGATTGAGTGCCCAATCATTAACAAATCAAGATTTAGAAATATATAGACCCCTTGTCGAACAGGCCGGCGTGCACTGTCGGATTGGGGATGAATCATAAGGAGGGTCATGTATGGATCAGGAATTATTAGAAAAAGTAATGAACCAGGTCAAAGCAGAATTAAATGCCAAGACCAGTCCGGCTGCTGCTCCGGCACAGGCCGAAAATACAGGCATGAAAGGCGATGCATCAGGTATTAATCATGCTGTAGGAAGAACTGAATTTGTAGGAACGGCTATTGGAGATACGATTGGATTGGTTATTGCCAGTGTCGATCCGATGCTCAAAGATGTCATGAAACTTGGAAAATTCCGTTCTATCGGTATTATTGGCGCGCGTACAGGCGCAGGCCCGCAGATCATGGCCGTTGATGATGCTGTGAAAGCAACGAACACGGAAATTATTTCCGTTGAATTGCCGCGTGATACCAAAGGAGGTGCCGGTCATGGTTCGTTGATTATTATTGGTGCTGAAGATGTTTCAGATGCTCGCCGTGCTGTTGAAACGGCATTGCAGGCAGTACCGAAATACTTTGGCGATGTATATGGCAATGATGCCGGCCATTTGGAATTCCAGTATTCTGCAAGAGCTAGCTATTGCTTGGAAAAAGCACTGGGTGCTAAATTCGGCAAAGCCTTCGGCATGACATGTGCCGGTCCAGCAGCGATTGGTGTCGTATTGGCAGATACAGCTGTTAAAGCAGCGAATGTAGAAGTCGTTGGCTATTCTTCACCGGGTAATGGCGGCACAAGCTATTCTAACGAAGTGATTTTATGCTTCAGCGGTGATTCCGGCGCCGTTCGTCAAGCTGTCAAGGCAGCTATTGCTGTGGGCAAGAAATTATTGGGTGCGCTAGGTGATGAACCAAAATCCACCACAACACCGTACATTTAATAGGTAGTCATATCTCTTTATAGTAAACAGACCAGGAGGAATATACAATGACAAACGAAGCATTAGGCATGGTAGAAACAAAAGGATTAGTTGGCTCCATTGAAGCAGCTGATGCAATGGTTAAAGCAGCAAACGTTACCTTGATTGGGTATGAAAAAATCGGTTCCGGTTTGGTAACCGTTATGGTTCGCGGCGATGTAGGCGCTGTTAAAGCAGCTGTCGATGCCGGTGCAGCATCGGCTAAAATCGTAGGCGAAGTAGTATCCGTACATGTTATTCCTCGTCCTCATACGGATGTGGAAAAAATTCTGCCTCATTTGGACTAATTCCTTGTGAGGTGATACAGAATGGATATCAATGGCAATGAGTTTCGCAATATGGTACTTCGAGCAGTACTGAAAGTACTGGAAGAAGAAAAGCAACAACAACAGTGCGAACGCACTGTATATGTAGTCTTTTCCCGTTCCTTTGATGGTCCATGGCATATATCACAGCAAGAACTGGCAAAAGGGGATGCGTTTACGGCGATTGTACCGGACGAATGGCCGCAAGATAAACTCTGCCAGCTAATGGCAGAGTTCCCTTTTCGCCGTATTGTCAGCCGGACGGAGTCAGCGAACCTTCCTCTGGTGGGTTCGCTGACTGTGTATCCGACCATTTCTCATACGTTTGCAGCGAAAACGGCGTTATGTATTCAAGATACGTTTGCAACGCAATGGTTGGCTCGGTGTTTAGCCGCAGGCAGCCAAATTCATTTTATGATAGATGGCTTGCAAAAATTTACCGGTCATGAACCGGACGCTTATGTGCAGCAAATTCTTTCATATTATAAAACAATTTTGACATATGGTATTACGATTGGCTCTTTTCAAAGCACACAACATGAGCCAGCTGTTGCAACCAGCATAGAACCGAACGCAGCTGCTCCGCAGATTACGCTGCATAGCCATGTTGTTACGACGGCAGATATTCATCGCTATCCGGAAGGAACAACCATTCATCTTGAATCCGGTGCTGTTGTTACCTCGTTGGCACAAGAAGAAGCGGATCGCAGACAGATTGCATTGATTCGTGAATCATACTAGACAAAGGCAGGGAAGATACATGGAAAAAGCATTAGGGCTTGTAGAAGTAACGGGACTTAGCAGTGCTATTGAAACTGCCGATGTTATGGCGAAAGCGGCGAATGTGACGCTTATCGGATTAGAAGCGGCTCGCGGCAGCGGTATGATGACGATAAAAGTCAATGGTGATGTAGGTGCTGTTCGGGCTGCTGTAGAAGCGGGAAAAGCAGCGGCTATGGCAGATGGTTCCTTAGTTTCTGTGGATATTATTGCTCGTCCCAACGAAGGTACAGCGATTGTATTTGTTCATCAAAATGGTATTAAGACGGCTCCTAATTTTTATTGCGTACAGGAAGATACCTCTTCAGAACCGCTTGCAGCGGATCAGTCCGTGACAGATGGTGGTGATACTGTACGTATCGGTGATACTCAAAAACATGCTGTTACAGAACATGCTATCCAAGAGGAGGAATCCGTTTCTGTACCACCTTCGGATGTCA
>CALBLM010000109.1 GCA_937895695.1 uncultured Megasphaera sp. | reverse complement strand
CTCGTTTGTCTTTGGCACTGGAACGCGTGACTAATCCTTTTTTTTCCATTTTTCCAATCGTTTTAGAAACGGCAGCTGGTTCAATTTGCAGAGCAGCTGCTAAATCGGCTTGGGAAATCGCCTCGTGATGATGAAGATAATTGATAATCGTCCATTCTGAACTATATATGTCATAAGGGGAAATGACGTCATTGAGATTTTTCGTAAACAGACGCATCGTTACGTAGATTTGATGAATGAGTGCGTCATCCTTTTGCAGTATATCGTTATCAATCATGTGTTTGTCCTCCTTGGGGAAGCGCATGTGCCATGTGTTGAAATAAGAAAACGAGGAGAAACAGAATCATAGCAGCAAGGATGACATAAAACATGTGAATATAGCCAATCATGTCGGCAATACTGCCTAAGACAATAATACCGGCACTGGTACCGACATCGAGCATGTTGTAGTAGGTTGCGCTGGCATTACTGCGACGATCTGGGGCGACGGAATTAAACAGCCAGGTCATGAGAGCCGGCATAATGAGTCCGGCACCTAATCCGTAGAAGACAGCAGCTATCATTAAGAGTGTAAACGTAGTAGCTTGTATAATCAGGATGACACCGATGGTATAAGAAAGAATACCAGGCAGGAGTACCCAGAAAGGTCCTTTTATATCGTAAATACGGCCGCCAAAGGCACGAGTAATAAAGACGAATATCGTACCGATGACAAAAAAGAGGCCGGGATTTTCAATATGTGCTTCTTGGGCCATTAAGGCAATAAATGTATTGACACTGCCGTAAGATAGACCGAAAAGCATCGTAAAAAAGGCCGGATAGCCTGTACCGGCTTCAAAAAAATGGCTCATAAAAGGAATTTTTTCTTTGGGGGACTGTTGTTGTTCTTTTTGCAGTCGTTTAGCTCTTGCCGGCATATGACAAAGCAACACACTGCCAATAGCCAATACCGATGCGAGCGTAGAAAACGTAAACAGAAAATTTGCGCTAAATGATGTTAGAAGAAATACGCCAAATGCTGGGGCAATTCCCATGGAAATCGTATTGCCAAGACCAAAATAGCCAACGCCTTCGCCACGGCGGGATGCGGGAATAACGTCGACGGCGATGGCTGCAGCAAAGGTTGTTCCCAGTCCAAAGCCAAGTCCTTGAATAATGCGGGCAGCCAGCAGCATGCCAGTAGAGGTAAAGAACATGTAAGAAATGGTTGCTAAGGCAGAAAGAAAAATTCCCAAATATAAGCAACGCTTTTTGCCAAACCGACAAACGAAGTCATCCGTAAAAAAACGAATGCCAATAGCAGATATGCCAAAAATACCAGAAATCAAGCCGACAATTGCGCCGGAAGAACCTAATGAAGCGATGTACATCGGTAGTGTAGGAAGCAAACTATGAAAACTAGCAAATAGTAATCCATTGGCAACGATAATCGCCAAAAAAGGTTTGGTCCATAAGATAGCAGAATGCATAATAAATACGCTCCTTTTGTATAAAATAGATAACTAGTTAATTAAATAAAGAAAAAACATTTTCAGATAATTAACTAGTTAACCATCTGAAAACTGTATTTATTGTACGGCTCATTGAAAAAAATGTCAAATTTTTTCTTACATATAAAAATAAAAGAAAGCATTTCTTGCATGTCCGGCTAATCTACGGTAATATAAAATAAACCGATAATAAATGGAGGAATAGTTCATGGCAGATAATACATTATATGCAATTTTTCAAACAAATCGTGGAGATTTTACAGTTCAATTATTTCCGGATCAAGCCCCGATTACGGTAGCTAATTTTAAGAAATTGGCCGAATCCGGTTTTTATGATGGAACCATTTTTCATCGCATTATTGCTGAATTTATGATTCAAGGTGGCGATCCGACCGGTACAGGTTGTGGCGGCTCAGATGAAACCATTCCAGATGAATTTGACCCGTCTTTGACGTTTGCTGAACCGGGCGTGCTAGCGATGGCTAATGCAGGTCCGAATACGGGGAGTTCGCAGTTTTTTGTCACTGTCGTTCCGACGCCATGGCTTCAAAACCATCATTCTATTTTTGGCAAAGTTGTGAAAGATTACGAAACGGTAGAAGCGATTAGCCATGTGAAAACCAATTTTGCCGATAAGCCCTTGGATGATGTCGTTTTGAATACGGTTAAGATTGTAACGGAACTTCCCGAATAACATGCCCTATTATACCTATACAGTACGTTGTGCCGATGGGACGCTGTATACAGGTTGGACGACAGATGTCGCTAAGCGGGTAGCTGCGCATAATCGCGGCAGAGGAGCTAAATATACACGATCGCGGCGGCCTGTTACTTTGATATGGCATCATGGCTTTGCGACAAAGCATGATGCCATGCATTGGGAATGGCAGATTAAACAGTGGCCACGGACCAAAAAAGAAGCATTTTATCATGATGCAGAAGCTATCTTGGCTTTATATCAGTCAGAGGAGATAAAATAATCCGTAGTGCGCTGGAAAGAAAATACGAATTATGACTTGTGCAGGCGGAGAGCATGGTACAGATATTGTGCAAAAAACGGTAAAAGTTGCTTCTGCATAACATAGCAGTGAATGAGAAAGGCACACAGTATGCATCTGCGTGCCTTTTTGTTATGCGAATACGTATCCCTCTATCTATTCCGCAGCATATATCAAAACGGATACATTGTCAGTTGAGAAGGGATGACTTATAATAAGATACGCACAATATATTACATGTAAAAGGAATGAATTGGCATGAAACATACATCTCTTATTTCATTAGTAGTATTTTTCAGTATGATGCTGGGAAGTACTACCATGGCGAAGGAAATGACGCTGCCGATGACAACGGCGGTTCGGATTCATCCGTCGATTGCACAAACAGCTAAGAAAACGCCCAAAGCGAAAGTGGTTATTTCTTCGTCAGAAAAGCCTGTTGTGACGATGCATTATACAGCCGGTAATCCAGCTGTTGGAAATCCCGTGTTGCACTGGAGTCGCATTGACGGTGCTGTTGGTTATGACGTACAGGTATTAAAACCGGATAGTAAAGGGGATATTATGGACAAGAAAACTGGCCATACCTATACCCTAATGATGCCCTCTCAGATTGCATATACGACGGGATATGAGTTAGCATTGCCAGAATCTTATATGGGACAAGTGTTTTATTGGCGTGTTCGTGGATTTGATATAGACAAACAGCCTATTAGTGCTTTTTCGGATGTGGAAGCATCTCATATTGATCGGTTTGAACCGTTTACAGAAAAGCCGACACCAATGGCATTTTATAATCAAGGACCTGATGAAGTTTTATTATATCCTGTATATGATTGGATTGCTGTACCGGGAGCCGCTAAGTATGAATTGGAAATTCTTAACGATCGGCCGGAAAATCCAAATGGAATTGAACCGTCTGTACATCGTATTGATTCGTATACACCGACAAATATTCATCAATATGATCAGAAATCTCGCGTATCCGATACGCCGTTTTATTGGCGGGTGCGGGCTATGGATGCAGAAGGACAACCCATTGGTGTATATTCAGATGCCTTGCCGTTTTTAACCAGTCCGAAAGCTGAAAAAGGATGTATTGCTATTTTTGGTGACAGTATCAGTCATGGCGGCGGTAGTATTTCGTATTCGCCAACGTATTGGGATTTTAGTTATGGCCATTATTTGACATTTCCGACGGTCAACTTGGCGCAAAGCGGCGATACGAGTGAAATGGCAGTCGAACGATTTGATCGGGATGTTCTTCCTTTTCAGCCATCCTATTTGCTGATATTGATTGGCACGAATAGTTTGCGTGCCGGTGTTCCGTCAGAAGATGTCATTGCTGATTTGAAAACGATTAAGGAAAAATGTCTGTCCCATCATATTCGACCTGTCTTTTTAACGATTCCACCATTGAATCCAGCACATATTAAACAGGCCTTTGATGAACCGACAGCAGATAATTGGCAGACATTAATTGCCGAAGTCAATGCGTATATACGTACGCAGGTTCATATTAATATTACACCGGGCATGGCTGATGAAGAGGGTATTTTAAAACCGGAATTAGCCGTCGATGGGATTCATTTAGATCCGCCAGGGAAAAAAATGATGGGAGCAGCGATTAATAACGCGTGGAAGCAAATATTAGCATTACCCGATTCGGCATGGAAATAAATCATTTTTGGTAAAATGATTGACTTTGATTGGACTCACGGTTGTAAGATACAAGTAAATTTAGTATCCTATGCGATACATACGGTACATAATCTCGATTATCATTATGAAAAAGGAGGATCCATGGCATGCGTAATGGCAGTGTCATTTTTTTGACGATACTATTGGGAATTACGTTATGTTCCGGCGTGTTGGTCAAGGCAGGACAACTATCAGGGAAAAAACATATTGTGGATCCGCCGATGGAACAGGCTCAGCAAATTTATATTGGTAATGTACAAGATGAAGAATTAGCATTTCAACCGAACGTTTTGCGTCATTATTCGGAAGAAAATCCGGTAGTGGGGAATCCTATTTTGCAGTGGAGCCGTATAGACGGCGCAGTGATGTATGATGTGCAAGTATTACAAAAACAGACTGCTGATAATGGGAATACCGTTTATTATGAACCCATTATGCCGATACAGAGAGCCTATGGAACCGGGTATGAATTAGCATTGCCCGATACGTGGATGGGCGATGTATTTTATTGGCGTGTACAGCCAATGAATTTGCAAGGGAAGCCCATTGGGCCTTTTTCTGCTGTAGAAGAAGTACATATAGATAGGACGGCTCCGTATATAGAAAAACCATATATCATAAATCGATATAATCAGGGAAATGGGCAAACGTTGTTGTATCCGGTATATGATTGGATTGCTGTTCCAGGTGCAGATCATTATGAAGTGGAACTTTTAGATGAAGAACCGGAAAACCCAAATGGAATTGAACCATCTATCCATCGGATTGATGCGTATACGTCGATGCATGCACAACAGTATGATCAGAAGCCTAGAATAGCTGAACAGCCATTTTATTGGCGCGTGCGTGCTATTGATGCAGATGGGAATCCGATAGGCGTGTATTCCGATGCGCAATCTTATAGAACCAATCCGAATGTACATTATGAAGTGGCTGTTTTTGGAGATAGTATTAGTCATGGCGGAGGCAGCCTCTCGTATTCACCGACAGATTGGGAATTCAGTTATGCATCTTATCTTGATTTTCCTACGATCAACTTGGCGCAAAGCGGCGATACCAGTGCCATGTCAGAAGCACGTTTTATACAGGATGTAGTACCATTTCACCCGCAGTATGTGCTGATTCTTACGGGATCGAATAGTTTGCGTGCCGGTGCTAGTGCATCGGATGTGATTAAAGATTTGAAACAAATCAAACAAAAAAGTCTGGCCTATGGTATAAAACCGGTTTTTCTGACGATACCGCCGTTTCATCCGGATCATATTATGGCTGCATTTGATCAGTCTACGGATTGGGGCTGGAAAGGAGCGGTTGAAGAAGTCAATGCATATATTGCCAGCGAAATACATATAGATATTACAAACGGCATGACAGATGATAATGGGGAATTACGGACGGAACTGGCAGTTGATGGGCTGCATCCCGATCCGTCAGGTAAAAAAATGATGGCCCAAGCGATTCATGCCGCTTGGCCAATGATACAGCAATTACCTAATAGTGCATGGGATGATGAATCCTAATATAGTTGTATCATTTTTATGAAAAATAAGATATAAAACCATTTCACTGTATAATAAGAAGAGCCTTGCAATGATGCGAGGCTCTTTTTGCGTTGGTTACGATTACTATATAGGGGTGAATGATGGATTTTATTCATACCGCAATGCTTCAATCGGATCTAAGCGAGCTGCTTTACGTGCCGGATAGATACCGAAGAATAAGCCAATACCTACGGAAAAACTAAAGGATATCAGAATCGGTGCGGCTGTAATGACTGTTTGGAAGAGGCCGGTTTTGGCAATTGCCAGGGCAATACCTACGCCAACGGCGACGCCCATCAAACCGCCAATGACGCCGATGACGACGGATTCAATTAGAAACTGCATCATAATATTTTGAAATGTAGCGCCTAAGGCTTTGCGAATGCCAATTTCTCGCGTCCGTTCCGTGACAGATACCATCATGATATTCATAATACCGATACCACCGACTATCAGGGAAATGGCGGCAATGCTGCCGAGAAACAGAGTGAGCATCGTTGTCGTGCTGGTCATGGTTTCCATTAGGCTGGTTAAGTTGCGAACCGTAAAATCATCTTCTTTATCACCGACAATATGATGACGCTGCCGTAACAGTGTTTCTACTTGATCTTGGACAGATTCGATTTTATCGGCACTCGATACTTGAATATTGATAGAACGAATATAGGTAATACCCATTAGTCGTTCTTGTGCTGTTGTCAGTGGGATAATGACGACATCGTCCTGGTCTTGGCCCATCGAAGACTGGCCTTTGCTTTCAATAACGCCGATAACTTTATACGGTTGGTTATTGATGCGGATGTTTTTACCTACAGGATTTTCGGTATCAAATAAATTCGTCGCAACGGTCGTACCGATAACGGCTACTCGATTCCGGGAATTCATATCTGTTTGTGTAATAAAGGAACCTGTGCCAATCGTCAAATCGCGGATTTTTAAATATTCCGGCGTAACGCCGTATACGGAAGAATTCCAGTTTTCATGGCCATTAACAATTTGGTAAGAGCCATTGACTGTCGGTGAAACATAATCTATATGTTTGATTTTCTTTTTAATCGCTTCGGCGTCTTCGTATTTAAGCTTTTGGCTGGAGCCGGCAGCAGAACGAACGCCGCCTTTGTTGGTGGAGCCAGGTGAAACGATAAGCATATTACTGCCTAGACTGGCGATTGAATTGGTGACATTCTGTTTTACGCCCATGCCAATAGAAATCATGGCAATGACAGCACCGACGCCGATAATAATACCCAGCATCGTAAGAATGGAGCGAAGTTTGTTGCCGAGCAGTGCCGTAACGGCGATTTGTACGCTTTCACTAAACAACATCCATAACCACACCCTTTCCGGCATCCCGCGTTAGCCGGCCGTCACAGATGAGCAGCTGACGGCTGGCACAGGCTGCAATTTCCGGTTCGTGCGTAACAAGAATGACTGTTTTATGTTCTTCATGAAGGGATTCAAAAATTCCCATAATTTCTTTGGTTGATTTTGTATCGAGATTACCTGTAGGTTCGTCAGCCATGATAATGTGCGGATCATTGACTAAGGCTCTAGCAATGGCAACGCGCTGCCGCTGGCCACCGGATAGTTCGTTTGGTTTATGATGCGACCATGTTCCTAATCCTACGGCTTCTAATTTTTCTTGGGCTCGCTGTGTACGTTCTTTACGGCCTACGCCGGCATATACGAGAGGAAGAGCGACATTATCCAGCGCCGAAATACGAGATAAGAGATTAAAGTTCTGAAAGACAAAGCCAATTCGCTTATTTCTCGTGTGCGCTAGTTCATCGTCTGTGAGATTAGCGACTTCCTTACCTCCTAATTTATAGGAACCGGATGTAGGGCGGTCTAAGCAGCCAAGGATATTCATCAGCGTAGATTTACCGGAACCGGACGGCCCCATCAGGGCAGCAAATTCTCCTTCTTGAATGTTAAGGGTAATTCCGGCAAGGGCAGCGAAATCATTGCCGCCGATATGATAGATTTTTTTAATATCTTTTAACTCAATTACATTTGCCATGACGTATTCCCCCTTACATTGGCGGAGGGCCTTGCCGATTGTTATTCGAGTTCGAGGAAGAAGATTTAGACGCATTATATGTAATGGATACTTTATCTCCTTCATCAAGACCGGAAAGAATTTCTACATATTCATCACTGTAAATACCGGTGGTAACATTGACTTGTTCTGTTTGACCGTTATCATTGACGCGCAGTACATACGAACCCTTGTCGTTTGTTTTAAGCGCCGCAATAGGAACAACCAAGGCATTTTCTTTTTCTGACGTGTTGATTTCTACACGAGCTGTCATGCCTAGTTTCAGCACATCGTCTGGATCATCTACATCTAGTGTGACGTAGTAATAAATGACGCTGGCTGAAGACGAACTGGATGAGTTGGAAGTGGAAGTACCCGTTGTATTCCACGTATTGCTCGTATCCGTTTGGGAAATCTTGGATACATGGGCCGTAAAGGTTTGACCTGTATACGTATCTACTGTAAAGGTTGCATCCTGTCCAATTTTTATTTGTCCGATATCCGTTTCATCGATTTTTGCCATAATTTGCTTTTGTGAAGTATTGGCAATATACATGATAACCGTCGGATTACTGTTCCCTTGGACAGCCATGGTACCGACGCTCTTAGGTTCGCCGACGACAATGCCGTCCATCGGTGCTGTGATAATTGTTTCAGCTACATTCGACTGTGCGTCTGTTAGCGCACTGACTGCTGTGTCATAGTTGAATTTAGCCGTATCCAGTGCTTGTTTGGTTCCTGCACCTAAGTCATATAATTCTTGGGCACGCTGATATTCTAGTTGTGTGTTGGAAACTTTCAATTGTGCTTGATCTTGTTTTGCTTGATAATCTTTGCCGTCCAAAATGGCAACGGTCTGTCCTGCCGTAACGTGATCATTTTCTTTGACCAATACTTGGCTGATGCGGGCGGTAATTTTAGGAGACACTTCTACCGAATCAACTGGTTTAATCGTACCTGTTGCCGATACGGTTGATTTTAAATTCATGCGCGTAACCGGTGCTGTTTCGATCGCTGTTACTTGTTTAGCTGCTTGCTGTGTGTGGTAATACTCATAACCGCCGAACGCACCGGCTGCAATAACGATGGCGGCGATTGCAATTTTTACTTTTTTGTTTAATTGAATCATAGTAATCTCTCCCATACAGGCGTTTTCAATAATGCTGTATTCAGTATAGCATGCTTGTGTTGTAATAATAAAGAAGATAATCAGAAAATTGGGAATTTTAGTCGAAACTGTAACAATTCAAGTAAATACAGAAAATAGAAAAATAACGGGTGTAAGTAGTGCGAAATAAATAAAAAATAACGATGGAAGGCCATCGTTATTTTTTCAAACTTCAAACAAAAAACGAAACACATTATGTTGCGTCCTTTTTAATATGGATATTATATATTCGATTGCTCCAGTGATGTATAAGAAAGCAGTTTTTTGGCTGTAAATTGATCGGTAATGAGAACGTTGGCATAGCCGCCTTTGAGCGCAGCATGAATACTGGCGATTTTAGCTTCGCCGCCGGAAAGAAGAATGCTATATTCTTTATGACGCAGCCATTCCAATTCAATGCCGACTGTTCGATCGTTTAATTCTGCACTGGATATATTTCCGTCTTTATCAAAAAAGCGGGAACAAATATCACCGACAGCATTCTCTTTTAGATATTCTTTTTCTTTTGGATCGGCGTAGCCTAATTGAAAAAAGAGCGCATTGTCTCGGACCGTTCCGACGCTGAAAATGGCAATATTCGCATTTCGCCCTAACTCTAATACGCGGCGAATGTGTCGATCCCGATAGACCATTTCTTTTACTTCTTTAGAATCAAAAAGAACCGGTAAAGGAAGGTATTGCGCAATGGTTTCGTAATTTTTCGCAAATCGTTCCAAAATTTCATTCGCGTACGTTTCGCTGCTGGATAGCGTAATGCCACCTTCTAGCTGGACAATTTGTGCGCCCCGCAGCGGATGCGATATAAGCGCATGGCAGAGACAATGCAATGTCGTTCCCCAGCCAACGCCAATAATATCGCCATCTTGAACAATATCATTGAGATATGAAGCACCGCGGCGGCCAATATATTTTTTGATATCTTCATCATTTTCGATCGGTGCATTGGCAATGCATACTTCTTTTAAATGATAGGCCGTACTGACTTTCTGTGCCAGCTGGCTTTGATCTTCAATGGGATCAAAAATTTCAATACGGACAAATCCCATATCTTTGGCATACTGTAATAAACGAGATACAGACGGACGGGATAACCCAAGTTCTTTGGCAATGTCTGATTGGCTGTAGCCGGATTGATAATATAATTTAGCAGCACTAATCGCTGTTTTATTTTTATCTAGAGGCATGAAAGCACCTACCTTACTATTATAAATAGAATACACTACTTTTAGATAACTCTATTATCGCATTGGCATGATGGCCTTGGCAAGAGAAAATATTATATAATTTTTCTTGATATTCTTTATTGCATAAAACATATACAATATGAATGTACTATACTATAAACGCAAAAATGTAAAATATATATTGCAATTATTTTCATAAGACCATATAATGAGAACAACGCATACGTATGCATATTGAAAGCGAAAGAAGAGAAAAGAGAGACGTTTTAGGTGTATGGAAAGGAGCAAGATCTAGTGGAAAAAAAATATGTTATGGCTTTGGATGCCGGTACGACGAGTAACCGCGCCATTATTTTTGACGAAGAATCTCATATTATTAGTGTCAGTCAACGGGAATTTACACAGTATTTCCCAAAACCGGGATGGGTAGAACATGATGCGAATGAAATTCTGCATACAATGATTGAAGTCATGCAAAGTGCGTTGGAACAGAGTGGCTTAACGGGAGCTGATATTGCAGCTATTGGCATTACGAATCAGCGCGAAACGACGGTCGTTTGGGATAAAGTCACAGGTTGCCCAATTTATAATGCCATTGTATGGCAGTCTCGTCAAACGGCACCGATTTGTGAAGAATTAAAAGAACAAGGATTGGTTGATGCGTTTAAAGAAAAAACGGGCTTGGTCATTGATGCGTATTTTTCTGGCACGAAAGTCAAATGGATATTGGATCACGTAGAAGGAGCTCGTGAAAAAGCAGAAAAAGGGGAACTCCTTTTTGGAACGATAGATTCTTGGCTTATTTGGAAATTAACTGGCAATAACGTGCATGTCACAGATTATTCCAATGCATCGCGTACGTTGATGTTTAATATTAAAACGCTGCAGTGGGATGATCAGCTTTTACGATATTTGACAGTTCCTAAGAACATGCTGCCCGAAGTACGTCCGTCCAGTGATGTATACGGATATACCCAGCCGGCTATTTTGGGTGTACCTGTTAAAATTGCTGGTGCAGCCGGAGATCAGCAAGCTGCATTGTTTGGTCAAACATGCTACGAACCGGGCATGGCGAAAAATACGTACGGAACAGGCTGTTTTATGCTCATGAATACAGGCGAAAAACCAATTACTTCACAAAATGGATTGGTTACAACCATTGCCTGGGGATTGAATGGCAAAGTAGAATATGCCCTAGAAGGTTCTATATTTGTAGCAGGGTCTGCTATTCAATGGCTGCGTGATGGACTGCGTATGATTGATACAGCACCGGATTCGGAATGGGTAGCAAAACGAGTTCCCGATTCGGATGGCGTATATGTTGTGCCGGCATTTGTTGGATTGGGCGCACCGTATTGGGATATGGATGCCCGTGGATTGATTATTGGCATTACACGGGGAACGAAAAAATCACATATTGTACGGGCTACGTTGGATTCGATGGCCTATCAGACCAAAGATGTGCTCAGCGCAATGGAAGCAGATTCGGGTATTAAATTAGCTTCCTTGAAAGTAGATGGCGGTGCTGTTGCCAACAATATGCTCATGCAGTTCCAGCC
>CALBLM010000108.1 GCA_937895695.1 uncultured Megasphaera sp. | reverse complement strand
TAGCGAAAACTAATAAATCGAGTTTATTTATTAATAATACTAATAAATAAATGACAGCATCTCCTAAATGGGCATATCCCAAGGGAATAGGGATTTTCGGCACAAAGGTCATGATAAAGACAAAGGCTGCCAACACGGCTGTTATACAAAGCGTTTTCGTTGAAATTGTCGGTTCCTGCTGATGCATACATACTCCCCCTCGTTACTATATACCATACAAACACCTTGCTATTCTCAAGACATATTCACAGGGTCTGTATAGTCATATATAAATCTGTACTTTATTGTATTACATTTATAGCCTATCGTAAATGAGACAGATTTTGTTTTTTCTGTCCTTTTACAGTTCTCATATCTTCACGCCGTCCTGCATTGCCAAACAACGTGAAAACGGGTACAATGTATACAGAAAATATTCTTTTGACGTAATACGATTATGTATTCTTATTTTAGGAGGTCTTTATCATGTCTCATTTACGCAGTATTCCCTTTGATGCCGCTCATCCCATGGTTGTCCTTTCGTTTTCCGGAGAAACGATGGAAGATATCGGTATATCCATGAAAGAGGTCATGAAACATCCTTTTGATATGTTGGAATTTCAAGCCGGAACGTTTAATGGTGTGATTAATTTCACATAGCTTTGGGACGTACTGACTAAATAGACTAACGAATCAGCGCATTTCATCGTCCATATCTTCTCCCTGTACTACAAAAGAAGCGATTTTCTTCTTACTGTAGCGAATGAATGCATTGATAGCTGCCGAATGAATCTGATCTTTTTTCCAAACCAAAAAAGAACTGTTTTCTATAGGCGGCTCTATGGGCCGTTTGCACGTATGAGGCACGTCAAAATTGAAATCAAAGCTCAAAGCCACACCTGCACCGGCTTCTACGAGCAGATATTTATTGTACACCGACAAATTGGTATAGACGGCTTTGCTAATCTTAGGATACGATGGGCCAAACCAGTTCTCTAAGCGGTTGCGTACGGATTCGCGACTGGGCATAATGATGTTTTGTCCTTCCAAATCAGCCGGTGTAATCCTCTCTTTTGCCGTCAGCGGATGGCCTTTGGGCATAATCGCAACCCAAGGATCTTTTTCCGGCAGCGGAATAAAACTGTATTTGCTGATATCGACAGGCGCAATGACAATGCCAAAGTCCAAAACCCCTTGTTCAATGCGTTCTTTGACATCATCGGCAATGCCTGTATACAGCGAAAATTCGACACCCGGATACATTTCACGAAACGTCGCCATACAAGACGCCACATATTGGAGATTAATCGTCTCCCCACAGCCAATAGCAATTCGGCCGGAAATCACTTCATCCTGACAGGTCATTTCCTGCGTTGTTTTGTCAGCAAGCTCTACTAATTCCTGTGCCCGGCGGCGCAGCAGCATACCTTCTTCTGTCAAATGCACGCTGTGTTTGCTACGGCGAAACAAGGCAACACCGAATTCTTCTTCCAGCTGCATCAGCTGTCGGGACAACGTCGGCTGCGTAATATGCAGCAGTTTTGCAGATTTGGTAATGTTTTCTTCTCTGGCAACTACTAAAAAATACCGTAATACCCGCAATTCCATCAGTATTTCCCCCTTTCGAATATACTGATTTTATTATATCACATAAAAAATTGGCTGTAACATAACGCGTTTCGCCATCAGGCTTGCGGCTCTTTCTGGACATGCATGTTGAAGAAAACGTATCTTTTTAAACTTCAAAAGTAGCAATAATCACATAAAAAATGAGACTGCACAAAATGGGGATGTACCCTTTTTGCTGCAGTCTCATTGCATAATAATCTCGTTTCCAGAAATTATCGTATCCTATTGAATATAACTCAAGACAACGTCAGTCATCTTCGTCGTATCCGCTTTTTTGAAGCCTGCTTTATACAAATCCGGTGTACGCCAGCCAGCAGCTAAGGCGTCATCGACGGCTTTTTCTATGCAGTCTGCTGCAGCGTCTTCGTTGAGGGAATACCGCAGGAGCATCGCTGCCGAGAGAATCGTCGCACACGGGTTGGCAATGCCTTTACCGGCAATATCCGGAGCCGAACCGTGAATCGGTTCATACAAGCTAGTCTGTTCACCAATAGATGCGGACGGCATCATACCGATAGAACCACCGAGAACAGCTGCTTCATCGCTCAAAATATCACCAAAGAGGTTGCTCGTTACGATAACATCAAACTGTTTCGGATTCAATGCCAACTGCATAGCGCAATTGTCTACATAAAAATGATTCAATGCTACATCGGGATAATCTTTTGCTACATCGATGACAGTACGACGCCACAACCGCGACGTAGCCAATACGTTGGCTTTATCGACAGACGTTACTTTATGACGGCGTTTTTGTGCAGCTGTCATGGCAAATTTCGTAATACGCTGTACTTCCGGTACGCTGTAGTTTTCCAAATCCCAAGCTCGTTCTACGCCGTTATGAATTTCCGATTCGCAGCGATCGCCAAAATAAATGCCGCCAACCAATTCACGGACAATAAGAACATCAGTACCTGTAACAATTTCCGGTTTGAGGGGCGAATATTCTGCCAATACTTCCGGTACTTTGACAGGACGCAAGTTGACATACAACCCCAAGGCTTTGCGAAGCCCCAAAACAGCCTGTTCCGGACGCAGTTTAGGTTCTACATTATCCCATTGGTCGCCGCCAACAGCACCAAACAAAATGGCATCGGCCTGTTTCGCAGCTTCAATCGTATCATCCGGCAAAGGTGTGCCAAATTTATCATACGCTGTACCACCAGCATCTTTTGTTTCAAAGGTCAAGCCAATATGGTATATGTCATCTACTTTTTTCAGTACCTTTACGGCTGCATCCGTAATTTCTTTGCCAATCCCATCGCCGGGAATGACTGCAATATGTTTAGCCATGATTTACTTATACTCCTTTACGTAATTGATTAAGCCGCCTGCTTTAGCAATATCTTGAATAAATCCCGGTAATGGCGGAGCCTGAAAGGTATCACCTGTCGTTTCATCGACAATTTTACCGGTAGACAAATCAACGGATACGGTATCGCCAGCTTTAATTTTTTCGACATCATCACCGATTTCCAATACAGGCAAGCCTACATTAATGGCATTACGGTAAAAAATACGAGCAAAACTAGCAGCAATAATAACGGGAATTCCCGATGCTTTAATGGCAATCGGCGCGTGTTCACGAGACGAACCACAGCCAAAATTATGCCCGCCTACCATAATATCGCCGGCCTTTACGTTGGGTGCAAAGGATTCATCAATATCTACCATGCAATGAGACGCCAATTCTTTCGGGTCAAAGCTATTCAAATACCGTGCCGGTATAATAACGTCTGTATCTATATTATCGCCGTAACGCCATACTTTTCCTGTTAAACTCATCTTAATGTACCTCCTTTGGTGCGGCAATCTTACCAAGAATTGCACTAGCAGCCGCTACCTGCGGACCTGCCAAATATACTTCGCTGTCTACATGGCCCATACGACCGCGGAAGTTGCGGTTCGTCGTAGACACACACTTTTCGCCTGCCGTCATAATGCCCATATAACCGCCCAGGCAAGGACCACAA
>CALBLM010000107.1 GCA_937895695.1 uncultured Megasphaera sp. | reverse complement strand
ACTGCATATCTTAGATTTTAATACGAATATGTGTATTTTGTCGCAGAAAGAATTAGATTTTTCCAGCGATATTGTTTATGAATATGTAGAAAAACGTATTTCCCGCCTGTTGAAAGATGCCAACCAACAGACCGGTGCATTTTATGCAACCAGTCAGTATCACGTATTGCTGCAGCAATTTCTTAGAGAAGACATTTCGTTTATTGATTTTGCGGCACAAACGGCGCGGTCATTGTTTGATATATTAGCGCATTGCGATGTACCGGAATCGCTGGATGTATTGGTAGTTGATTTTCAGGATGATGAAGATCATCGACAAATAGGTATTTTATTGCTAAACAATAAGACAGCATATACCCATCAGATTATGGATGAAGACGGCACTGTATACAATAAATTGATTAAACATCAGGCTATATTGCCGAGTATGACCCAAAAAGCCGAAGCCTATGCATTGATACAATGTCAAGATGATTCGATTCGCTTTGTCGATACGAAACGGCAAATGAACGGCGAAGATGTCTATATACTTCCTGATAAATTACTGCAATGCACTGCAATAATTTCAGCGAAAGACGCTGTGAAAATTGTCAGTAAAATCGCAGCAAAAGTAGCGGAAGATCATGGCAGCAGCACGATAGAAGCCTTGTCGAAAGCGAAAAATTACTTGGCAGAAAATGCCGAAACGGCGGATACTTTTTCACCGCAAGAATTGGGAAGAGATATTTTTTCCCATTCGCAGACAATGCAACAGGAATTTAAAGAACAATTACAAGATGCAAAACTTCCTGATAATGTAGCCATTCAAAAAGAATTCGCCCAACGAACCGGACGCAGTCATAAAATCAAGACCGATACGGGTATTGAAATTACCTTTCCATCGGAATATGTGGAAAATACAGAGTATATTCAATTTATTAATAATCCGGATGGTACCATTTCGATTGAATTAAAACATATTGGCAAAATTACCAATAAATAATTAGTATCCAATAAAGGGACTGTAACAACATGAGAACGTTGCATCTATCTTGTTACAGTCTTTTTGTCATGCCATTTTGCAGTATTCCTATTCATTTTCTTCAAATGTTTGACTGGGGGACAAAATAAGCTGAGCGGACAGGATGCAATTGTAAAAACGGTATCTGAGTTGCAAGAGAGAGTAGCCAAGCTGGAAGTAGAAAATAAGCAACTAAAAGTTGAAATAGAATCCTTAAAAAAATGAAATAAAATCTTAAAAATATTCATATAGACAAATGGAAAATAGAAAAAATAAAACCTATGCAAAAATGGCATAAAAAACATATCGAAATCAGCAGATAAATTACTCAAAAGCAATGGAAATTTATAAGGTTTTGTATTATTCTATAGATAAGTTTGTGACAGAAGACTATAAATTGTTATTATGTATTATAAAAGGAGAAAACTATGCCTGATTTCCAGTCCCGTTTTAAAGAACTCTCTCGTCG
Organism: uncultured Megasphaera sp.; assembly: GCA_937895695.1. Taxonomy (GTDB): domain Bacteria; phylum Bacillota; class Negativicutes; order Veillonellales; family Megasphaeraceae; genus Megasphaera. The sequence continues at coordinate 325 of CALBLM010000107.1, read as the reverse complement.
AGTTCCTATTGATGAACACAATTATTCTGTAACCTTTGATGAAACGAAGTGTAAAAACTGTACATTATGCCGTCGTGCTTGTGCCAATACGCAAACAGTTATGGATTATTATAATCTTGCTAGTACAGGAGATATGCCGATTTGTGTTCATTGCGGACAGTGTGCATCAGCATGTCCATTTGGTGCAATTACGGAAGTAAATGATGTAGATAAAGTAAAAGCAGCCATTGCGGATCCCAATAAAATTGTTGTATTTCAAACAGCACCGGCTGTTCGTGTCGGTCTTGGTGAATCCTTTGGCATGGATCCCGGTACATTTGTAGAA
>CALBLM010000106.1 GCA_937895695.1 uncultured Megasphaera sp. | reverse complement strand
AATAGCTGGAAACTGCAGAATCGGTTTGATCCGGAAATGGCCCCGGAAAAGGCAGCAACGTATTATAAGGGATGGCGCAAAGCAGTCAAACATGCGATGCATTGGCTGGATGACGAAGTATAGTAACTATCGCGATATGCACAGTTATGTTTCTTGTATTCAGAAAATGGGTGTATAACTATGGATAATTTAGTGGGTGAATTTTTTGGAACGATGGTTTTAATGGTCTTTGGCTGTGGTGTTTGTGCCTGTAATACCTTAACCGGTTCGAAAGGACAAAATGGCGGTTGGATTTGCATAACCGCAGGATGGGGATTTGCGGTTATGCTGGGAGTATTTACTGCTACAACACTGGGTGCTCCGCAGGGTGATTTAAATCCGGCAGTTACATTGGGTAAAACGATGATAGGCATTTATACATGGGAACAGTTTGCTGTTACATCGGTTATTCAAATTCTCGGTGGTATCTGCGGGGCTGCTTTGGTTTGGCTGGCTTATCTGCCTCATTGGGAAAAGACAGAAGACAGGGCTGCCAAGTTGGGAATTTTCTGTACAGCCCCGGCAATTCGCAAGTATCCCTTTAATTTTTTGTGCGAAGTCATTGCGACGTTTTTCTTAATGTTCAGTATTTGGATGATTTTTTCCAATCAAGTTGGGACTATTCCGGCAGGCCTTGGACCGTATATTGTAGGTGTTTTGATTTGGGCTTTGGGCATGAGTTTTGGCGGACCGACTGGATATGCTATGAACCCGGCTCGCGATTTGGGACCGCGTATTGCTCATGCAATACTGCCAATTGCCGGTAAAGGAAGCTCCGATTGGGCTTATGCATGGGTTCCTGTTGCTGCTCCTTTAGTAGGTGCGCTGCTTGCCTATGTAGTTGCTGTGGCAGTACATGTTTTTTAAGTATACAAATCAAAAGAGTATCGTAAAGGGGAGTGTCGCATTATGCGGCACTTCTTTTTTTACAAAATACATAAATTTTGATTAATCAAAATGAACAAAATTTCATATAATATAAAAGGAGAATATATATTGCGTTTCTTATTCTAAATAGAGATAGATAAGATACATGGAATTTTGTAAAAATGGTATTGCAATTATTTTCAAAAGCTTATATAATACAACTTGTAAAAGAGAGAATGAATTAGCAGTGATATTTGAGTAGAGAAAGAGGTTGTGAACATGACGAAACAAGCAGATGTCGTTGTAATCGGTGGCGGTATTACCGGCACAGCTATTCTGCACGAATTGGCAAAATATAATCTGCGTGCCGTATTGGTGGAACAAGAATCCGAATTGGCAGCAGGTACGACAAAAGCCAACAGTGCGATCCTTCATGCTGGTTTTGATGCGCCGACAGGCAGCATGAAAGCGCGTATGAATGTAGAAGGCAATGCAATGTATCATGATTTGAAAGACGAATTGGATTTGGATATTGAATGGTCCGGTTCCTTAGTTGCTGCAGTAGATGATGAACAAATGGAAACATTGCAGGACCTTTTAAAACGTGGTCAGGAAAATGGCGTTCCAGGATTGGAAATTTGGGATGGCGCAAAAGTGCGCGAATTTGAACCCAATGTCAGCAAAGACGTGAAAGGTGCGTTGTGGGCACCGACTGCCGGTATTTGCTGGCCCTTTGGCATGGCATTGGCATTTGCTGAAAATGCAGTTATCAATGGGGCTGAAGTCATTCGCGAATGTCAAGTAACAGGCTTTGTTGTTGAAAACGGTGCGATCAAAGCCGTTAAAACAGATAAAGGCACGATTGAAACGAAATATGTCATTAACGCAGCAGGCATTCATGCTGATGAAATCAGTAAAATGGCCGGTGATGATTCCTTCCAGATTCATCCACGTCGCGGCGAATATGTTCTCTTTGATAAAACGGTTCAGAAAGATTTAGTACATTGTGCTGTATTCCCAACCCCCTCTAAAATGGGCAAAGGCATTCTTGTTTGTGCAACAACCCATGGAAATGTATTTGTTGGCCCGAATGCACATGATTTAGATGATAGTGAAAAAGATGACACAGCTGTCACAATTCCCGGTATGAATGAAATTCTCGATAAAGCACGGAAATTGGTACCCAATATTCCTGTAGGCGCAACGATTACAGAATTTGCCGGTGTTCGCGCTGTTTCCAGCACAGGTGATTTCGTTTTAGGACCATCCAAAATGGTTCAAGGATTGATTCAGGCAGCAGGTATTCAATCTCCGGGATTGACTTCTGCACCGGCCATTGCTAAATATCTCGTAGAAGGTATTGTAGCGGAAACAGGTGTCTCTTTAAAATCTGATTACCAAAAAGGTCGCCCGGCACAACCTTGCTTCCGCACGCTTAGCGATGCAGACAAGCAAGCTCTTATTGCAAAAGATGCTAAATACGGTCGTGTTATTTGCCGGTGCGAAACGATTACAGAAGGCGAAATCGTAGATGCTATTCGTCGTCCCGTCGGAGCTCGTACAGTAGATGGCGTAAAACGCCGTACACGTGCTGGCATGGGACGCTGCCAAGGCGGTTTCTGCGGTCCACGTGTTACGCAGATTTTGGCTCGTGAATTGAATATTCCTGTAACGGAAGTTCGTAAGGAAATGCGTAAATCATATATGTTTTATAATAAAGAAACACAGAGCGGAGGTAAGGCATAATGGGTGAACAACTGTATGATATTATCATTGTTGGCGGCGGCCCGGCAGGCTTATCCGCAGCATACAGCGCTTGGCAGAACGGCGCTAAAAAAATTCTTGTTCTCGAACGGGATCGTGAAGCTGGCGGTATTTTACAGCAGTGCATTCATAATGGATTTGGGTTGCACCATTTCAAAGAAGAGTTGACCGGCCCTGGCTACGCACAGCGTTGCTATGATCTTGTCAAAGACAAACCGGAAATTGAAATTCTCGTAGATACGATGGTATTAAATGTCGGTGAAGATAAAACCGTAACGGCTGTTAGTCCCAAACATGGCTTAATTAACGTACACGGTAAGACGATTATTCTTACGATGGGTTGCCGTGAACGTACTCGTGGTGCCATTCGAATTCCAGGTTATCGTCCGGCCGGCGTGTTTACAGCAGGCGCTGCACAGCGCATGGTTAATATGGAAGGGTATTTACCTGGTAAAAAAATCGTTATTCTCGGCAGTGGCGATATTGGCCTCATCATGGCACGGCGTATGTCCTTGGAAGGCTGTAAAGTACAGGCCGTTTTGGAAATCTGCCCGTTCTCCAATGGCTTGACACGTAATATGGTACAGTGTTTGTATGATTATAATATTCCCCTTCATTTATCACATACCATCACGGCTATCCATGGCAAAGATCGGGTCACCGGTGTTACAGTAGCCAAAGTTGATGACCATATGCAGCCTATTCCGGGTACAGAATTTGATATTGAATGCGATACCTTGTTATTGTCTGTTGGGCTGATTCCGGAAAATGAATTGTCTCGCGGTCTTGGCTTGGCAATGCATCCATTGACAAATGGTCCGATTGTTGATCAGCATCGTGAAACAAGCATTCCTGGTATTTTTGCAGCCGGCAACGTAGTACACGTTCATGATCTTGTCGATTTCGTATCGGAAGAAGCTGAAATTGCCGGTAAATATGCGGCATTAAAAGCACAAGATCAAATCACGCCGGAAGTGGCAGATGTTAAGATTGAAGCTATTGATGAAGTTCGTACTTGCGTACCGCAGCATGTTCGTGCTGCAGCAGAAGGCGAAACGATTCGTCTCTTTATGCGTGTTCGCAAACCAATGAAAAAAGTTCGCCTGACCGTAAAAAGCGGTGACGATACGTTACTGACTAAAGTCCTCCCAGTAGCCAAACCAAGTGAAATGATTGCGGTCAATATACCGGCAGATAAGGCAAAAGGCCATCATGCGGATTGGACTGTTTCCGTAAAGGAGGAAGCATAACATGAGTGTAGAAACAAAACAATTAAACTGCATCAACTGCCCACTGGGGTGTTTGCTGACAGTAACGATTACAGATGGTAACATTACGAACGTAACTGGCAATACTTGCCCGCGCGGTGAAAAATATGCTCACCAAGAATTGACAAATCCGCAGCGTATGCTTACGTCCACCGTTCGTATTGAAGGAGGAGAATTACCGTTATTGCCTGTTGTATCTAAAACGACTCTTCCTAAAGGAAAAATTTTGGATTGTGCAGCGGCTCTTCGCAATGTAACGATACAAGCTCCGGTTAAAACCGGTGATGTAGTGGCAGCGAATATATTAGGCTTAGGTGTAGATATTATAGCTAGTCGCGATATGGATAAAATTTAATCATACTTCTATACATAAAAACAGCATTCCTTCCATACAGGATAGGAATGCTGTTTTTATGTATAGAAAAATACAGTTTCGTATAGGCGAAACTGTATTTTTCTCGTTACATGAGTAATATTGATGATAGGGAATTATATATTATCATCAACAAAACTGAGGGGACAGCTTTGCTGATGGATAATAACAAACTTATTTTTGTTTAATGAAGCCCGGTGTTGTCAGATAACGGTCGCCATTATCCGGAAGGAATGCTACGATTGTTTTCCCTGCATTTTCCGGACGGTTAGCAACTTGTGTTGCTGCGTAAAGGGCAGCCCCGCCGGAAATACCAATAAGGAGTCCTTCAGATTCGGTGAATTTCTGAGCTGTTTCATAAGCTTGTTCCGTAGTAACCGTGAATACTTCGTCATAAATTTTTGTATCCAGTGTTTCCGGAATAAAGTTAGCACCAATGCCCTGAAGTTTATGCGGACCAGCATGGCCTTCTGAAAGGAGCGGAGAATCTTTTGGTTCAACAGCGATAATTTTAACAGATGGTTTCTTTTCTTTGAGATATTCACCAACACCGGAAAGCGTACCGCCTGTACCTACGCCGGCTAAGAAAATATCTACGGAACCATCAGTATCTGCATAGATTTCCGGACCGGTTGTCAAACGATGGATTTCTGGATTAACTGGATTTGTGAACTGACCAGGAATAAAGGAATTAGGAATTTCTTTTGCTAATTCATTCGCTTTATCTACGGCACCTTTCATACCTGTTTTGCCAGGAGTCAGGACAATTTCTGCACCATAGGCAGCAATTAAATTGCGGCGTTCAATAGACATCGTTTCCGGCATTGTAAAGATAGCACGATAGCCTTTAGCGGCTGCTACAGCAGCTAACCCAATTCCTGTATTACCGCTTGTCGGTTCAATAATAACAGAACCTTTTTTGAGAATACCTTTCTTTTCTGCATCTTCAATCATTGCTTTAGCAATACGGTCTTTGGCAGAACCAGCAGGATTGAACGCATCTAATTTAACCAATACTTTTGCTTTAACATCGACAGCTGCATTGTAACGAACAGGTTCTAATAACGGTGTATTGCCAACTAACTGTAACATGCTTGTATAAACTTTGCTCATAATAAACGACTCCTTTTATAAATAATTTGCGTAAATGAATATGAAATGAAATAATTCATGTGAAAATCAGGTCAACATCGGAAAAATACCTGATTTGAAAAAACATTTTTATGCATGTATAAATTCCCCCAATGATAGCTAAAAAATACTAAAATGGTAATGTTTATATGTACACCTATAACGTTTTATGATAAAAATGTTATAGGTAACAAGCAATAGAATATGTTTCAATGCCGACTGGCGGCAACGTGTTGCAAATGCATGGGCTGCGATTTATCCAGTGCATCTACTTGATGTTGTAGTATAGCAACTTGCTTCTGCAATGCGATAATTTGATCTTCAATCGGGTCGGGCAGGCGATTATGATTTAAGTCAACGTCTTGTTCATTATGGTGTGCTTTCAAGCGTTTACCTTTTTGAACAACGACTCGGCCAGGAATGCCAACGACGGTGGAATATGGAGGAACTTCCCTTAATACAACAGAACCAGCTCCAATTTTAGCGCCTTCGCCAACGGTGAAGGAACCCAATACTTTTGCACCGCAGGCAACGACTACATAATCACCAATAGTAGGGTGACGCTTGCCTTTTTCCTTGCCTGTACCACCCAGAGTAACACCTTGGTACAAAGACACATTTTTGCCAATGACGGTTGTTTCGCCAATGACGATGCCCATGCCATGGTCAATGAATAACCCTTCGCCAATTTGTGCGCCCGGATGAATTTCAATTCCCGTAAAAAAACGAGAAATAGTAGAAATAATACGGGCCGTTACAAACCATTGATGTCTATAAAAGAAATGAGATAGGCGATGAGCCCAAATTGCATGCAGTCCGGAATAACATAAGAGGACTTCTGCTGTATTTTTGGCAGCCGGGTCTCTGTCTTTAATGACTCGTATATCGTTGCGAAGGGAATTAAACATGACGGTACCGTCCTCCTAGACACACTACACCTATAAAAAGTATACAAAAAAGACCACCGCTCTTATCAGAGACGGTGGCCCGTGGTTCCACTCTGTTTCATAGTATGCATATAAACATACTACCTTATCTTGCCATAACGGTGGCGTACCGAGATAGTCTACTTTATTTCAACTATCCAGCTCCCAAAGGCATTCCATCATACTCAGCAACGATGCAGGCTTTCAGCCAACGGCCTGTATTCTCTGTATTAGCATCTGTATGTGTACTTGTTTTGGTCATTGCTTTATCGTTGAACACATGATAACTCTTTTGGTATAGTTTTGTCAATAGAAAAAATGAAGAATTTTTGATGAGTATTTTCTCTATATAATCAATTATATAGTTTTGAATTGAAACATATATAACGAATAAATATACAACATATGTAGTGTGTATTAACCAGAAAAAAAGACAGATATCAAAGAAAATAATGAAATAAGTAGTTAGAAATAATAACTAACACCTCTTAATACATTCTATTTTATCATATGTAATAGTTGGTTTAGTAATAAATAAAATACATGCTTAACGATAATTATTTCTAAAATCATGATAAAATAGCCAAGTATGAAAATATTCGTATTATATTTAATCATAATAAAATGTCAATATGTGAATTATATAAAAGTGCGATATATTCATATTCTGTATAGTAATATACTTATGATTTCATAAATGATATTACATATTTATCAAACACATCTTGTATAAATTATCTAAATTGGTATACTAATCTTAGTACTTAAATAGTATCGCAAGAATTCATGAAATTTTTAAATTTACATGTAAAGAGGTGTGAAAATGGAAAAAGCAGAATTGTACGAAACATTCCAAAAAGGGTTAACCAGTGTAGCAGGTGAATGTTATCTGGCTAAAAAGGCAGACTTAGGTACTGCTCTCGTCAACGTTTTCCAGGAAAAGGACACGCAAGATGTCGCTATTGTTGAAACAGCACTTTTAAAAGAAGCAGGTGTTGTTGATGCTTTACAAAAAGCTGGCATCAAGGTGGATACGGATCACATTCGCAAAAATGCGCCTGATGATAAAGGCGGGGTAACGGAAGCGGATTATGGTATTGCTAATTTGGGCTCCTTGGTTCAGATGAAAGACAATATTGATAATCGTATTGTTGAAACTGTAGCGGATGTCTATGTCGGAATTGTAAAATTATCACAGATCGTAGATAATTTTGATACAATGATTGATATTATGGCAGATACTAAGCCGTTCCCTAAATTTGCCGGTATCATTACAGGTCCAAGCCGTACGGCTGACATTGAATGCGTTGGCACCGTAGGCGTTCATGGCCCTCGTCAGTATTCGGTAATTGTTGTTGAAGATGAGTAAGGGAGGGAATCGTACATGTCCAATGAATTACTAAAACAGGAAATTGAACGTGCCATGGATAACGCACCGTTGCAGAAGGCGTTGAAAAAGTTTACGACAGCATATCCGGGAAATCGTGAAAAAGTGTATAAGGGATATGATTTTGAAGCACTGCGTGAAAAAGTACATGAAGTTAAAACATATGCACGGGACCATCTGGACGAAGTGATGGCAGAATTCATAAAAAATGCCGAAGCGAACGGTGCCCATGTATTTGTTGCACATTCACCAGAAGAAGCAATGGATTATGCCTTAAAATTGGCTAAAGATAATCATGTGAAATTAGCCGTTAAGTCTAAATCCATGGCATCGGAAGAAATGCATTTTAACCAGAATTTTGAAAAGAATGGTATTACTGCACAGGAAACGGATTTGGGAGAATTTATTAACTCCATTGCAGGTGATACGCCATCGCACATGGTTATGCCGGCTATTCATTATTCCAAGGAAGATGTTGCCGATCTCTTTACTTCGTATACGAAGGAAAAAGAAGAACCGATTATTTCCAAAGAAGTAAAAACGTCTCGTCGCGTCATGCGTCCGAAATTCCTGGCTGCTGAAATGGGGGTTTCCGGTGCAAACGTAGCTGTTGCAGAAACAGGCACTGTTATAACAATGACCAATGAAGGTAACGGCCGCATGGTTGGTACATTGCCTAAAATGCATTTGTATATCTTCGGAATTGAAAAATTTGTTGCCAAAATGAGCGATATTCGCTATATCTTTAAGGTGCTGCCCCGTAACGGCACAGCTCAGAATATTACGACGTACTTATCGTTCTACACGGGTGCTTCAAATGTAGTCAGTGATCCGGAAAATGATACGAGAGAACAAAAAGATTTCCATATTATTATTTTGGATACACCGGAACGCCGCAAGATTATGGCAAGTGATGATTATAAAGATATTTTCTGTTGTATTCGCTGTGCTGCTTGTCTGAATGTATGTCCTGCATTCCGCTTAGTAGGCGGTCACGTATATGGTGGCAATATTTATACCGGTGGTATCGGTACCTTGCTGACGTCATTCCTCAATAGTCGTGAACGCGGCAAAGATATTCAGAATATTTGTCTCCAATGCGGTACTTGTAATACCGTATGCGGTGGTAAATTACCGATTTCCAATATGATTTTGAAACTGCGTACGAAATATGCTCAAGAAGATGGGCTGAATCCGGTTCATAAATTCTGCTTAGATACCGTTGCGGATCGTCATTTGTTCCATTCGATGCTCCGTATCGCATCTGTAGCACAAGGTATGATTACCCAAGGCCAACCGATGATTCGTCATCTGCCGATGTTCTTATCCGGTTTGACAGCTGGGCGTAGTCTCCCGAGTGTAGCTCCGCAGCCATTCCGAGATATTTTGCCGACAATTCAGCAGCATGTACCGAATCCAAAAGGAAAAATTGCGATATTTACAGGCTGTCTGCTTGATTTTGTATATGTTGATATTGCAACAGCTGTTGTGAAAGCACTCAATATGGCTGGGTATATCGTAGAAATGCCGTTGGAACAGGCATGCTGCGGTGCACCGGCAACGTACATGGGTGATGTGGATAATGCGAAAAAAGCGGCTGTCATGAACATAGAAGCGATGCATGCAGAAGATTATGATTATATTGTTTCTGCTTGCCCAACTTGTACACATGCTCTTCGGGATTATAAAGATATGTTTGAAGATGATCCGGAAATGTACAAGAAAGCAGAAGAATTGTGCTATAAGACATTTGACTTCTCCAAACTGCTGTCTATGCTTGGCGGCCTTCCGGATAACGGCGATGGTGTGCCGATGAAGGTTACCTATCATGATTCCTGTCATATGAAACGGTTTATGGGTGTATATAAAGAACAGCGTGAGCTGTTGGAAGGAACCCAAGGCGTTGAATTGATTGAAATGAATAATTGTGATAAATGCTGCGGTTTTGGCGGTTCTTATTCCGTTAAATTCCCAGAAATGTCTGCGCCGATTTTGGAAGAAAAAATTGATAATGTTGTTGCTTCCGGCGCTGATGTTGTTGCCGTGGACTGCCCGGGCTGCCTCTTACAAATTCGCGGCGGTTTGGATGCGCGCGGCTTACATAATATCCAGGTTAAACATACAGCTCAAATTTTGGTAGAAAAAAGACCTAACCAGTAACTGCTATATGGCCGGAAAGGTGCTTGTGAATGATGAAACAGATGGTATTAGAAAACAGCGCTCGGAGATTTATGCCGAAATATTTTGCCAAAGTCAGTGATGAGCAGCTCGTAAAGGTAAAGAAATATATAGAGCAGTTTACAGCGCACTCTTTTAACGGTACGAAAACGGGTGATGTACTGTGTGATGCCACTTCGTCACGAGGCAAAATGATACGACCCCGTTTGGTACTTATGGCAGCTGCGTATGGTTCTGAAGAGCTGCAGGAGAATGAACGATTGTATCAATTAGCAGCTATCGTTGAAATGACCCATCTTGCGTCACTGATTCATGATGATGTCGTTGATGAAGCACCTTTCCGCCGCGGCAAACCGTCTATTCAGAGCAAGTATGGTAAAAGCGCAGCTGTGTATGCCGGTGATTTTATCATGAGCCGCATTAGTTATCATTTGATGCGGGAAGGACTCAATCGCGCAGGTATTGTATTGACAAAAACGGTAGAAGAAATGTGTGCCGGTGAAATTGGCCAAGCTATGTGTCGATACCGTGAAAATGTGACAATACCAGAATACTTGCAAAATATCCACGGAAAAACGGTTGCCTTGTTTATGGCTTGCTGCCGTATCGGTGCGATGGAAGGCGGCTGCAGTGAACGTATTATTTCCCTATTGGAATCGTTTGGAGAATGTTTGGGATATATGTTCCAAATGCGAGATGATCTGCTTGATTTTTCAGACAACGTTCTTATTGGAAAAAGTGCTCATCAGGATTTTAAAGAAGGAATCTATACATTGCCGGTTTTGGTTGCTTTACAAAAGCCTGGTGGTAAAGAGGCTCTACTGCCGTTTATGAAACGGAGTGCTGAAGGAACCCTGGAACCCCAAGATATTCATCAAATGGAAGATGTAGTGGAAACACTGGGAGGTATGGAAGGAGCTTGGCAGCAAATTCATGCATATCAGCGCAGAGCAGAATGGATTTTGCAGGAATTGCCTGACAATGATGTATCGAACCAGTTTTTAAAACTGATTCGCAAACTGGGGGCTGTTTCATGAAAGAATTTCACAGGCTGACTCCCTGTATGGCATTGCGCCTAGCAGCACCACCATCATGGATTGCTTCTATCTATCCGGCAGTTTTTGGGGAAATGTACTGTTTGTATGTTGGGTATCCGATTACTGCTGTTTCGGCAGTTTTACTGTTGCTGGCTTGTATAGCAATGCAGGCGGCAGTCAATGCATTCAATGATTATTTTGATTTTATTAAAGGTACAGACTGTGCAGATGATTATGTAGAAATTAGTGATGCCGTCTTGGTATACGAACATATCAATCCGAAACATGTACTGCTATTGGGCATGGCGTATTTAGGAATTGCCGGATTGTTGGCTTTTCCTGTACTCATTACTTCCGGGTGGGCACCGCTGGTTATTGGGGGTATAGGCAGTCTTGTCGTATGGACCTATTCCGGCGGTTCTGTACCTATTTCGTATATACCTATTGGTGAATTCGTTTCCGGATTTGTGATGGGCGGTTTAATTCCCATGGGAATTGTAGCGGCAGTGACCAATCAATTTGAGTTTGATGTTTTGGTTCCGTCAATTCCGCTGATTATCGGCATTGGCTTGATTATGATGACGAACAATACTTGCGATATTGAAAAAGATATCAAAGCAGGTCGGCATACACTGCCGGTTGTGGTTGGTCGTCGTATGGCTTTGCGGATATATCGCGGTATGGTATGGGGATGGATGGTGTCGATTGGCATTTTGCCTATATGGTATATGGGTGTATGGGGACTGATAAGTCCAGTGTTACTAGCTCTAATAGCCAGGAACCTATTCGCTTATTTGCTTACGTCACCATTAACGGCGCCTGTACGGGTTGTACAGATGAAACGCATTGTCAAGGCGAATATAGCAGGCAATGGCGTGTACGTCATGGCATGGGCTGTTGCACTGCTAAAAGGCGGTGTTTAAATGACTGATAGTTCAAAACGAGAAAAAGTATATCATGTATTCCAAAACATTTCCGGCTCCTATGACAAAGCCAATGAACGGATTAGTTTGGGCTGGGAACGACATTGGAAAAAGGAGCTCGTCCAAGCAATATCAGTACAAACAGCACCCAAAGACAAGATATTGGATGTTTGCTGCGGTACGGGAGATATAGCCATTGCCTTGGCTCAATCTCAACAGGAAACGCAGGTTGTAGGCTTGGATTTTTCACCAGCAATGTTGGAAATAGCCCAAAAAAAGAGCGAGTATCTTGTCAATATATCTTGGCAGATAGGCGATGCCATGCATTTGCCGTTTGCAGATAATACATTTGACGCGGCGTGTATTTCTTTTGGACTTCGCAATACTGCGGATTATTTAACAGTACTGCAGGAAATGAAACGGGTTGTCATACCAGGAGGATGGGTGTATTGCCTAGATTCATTTGTTCCCGATTCTTCTTGGATACGGCCGTTTTATGCACTGTATTTTCGCGGTATCATGCCTCTTTTAGGCGGAGGATTTCATCATCGCCGGGAATATATATGGTTGTGGCAGTCTACACAAGCATTTTTGCGAAAGAATGAACTATTGGCGTTGTTTGCTCAAGCCGGTTTATCAGAAGAAACGCTGAAAAGTTATATGTTTGGTGCTTGTGCACTTCATAAAGGGAAAAAACCAATAAATGAATAAACAATATGATTCGAATCAATACGTTGAGATATACCTAATGGTTACTGGAATAGATTCAGAATACTAACCGTATGATTAAGGAGGGTAAGAACATGAGTAGTGAAGAAAAATTTGATGCCATCGTAGTTGGCGGCGGTTTAGCAGGTTCTGCAGCAGCCCTGACAATGGCTAGAGCAGGATTAGATGTCATGTTGGTGGAGCGGGGCAAATTCTGCGGTTCCAAAAATTCCAGCGGTGGTCGTATTTATGGTCACAGCTTAGAAAAATTAATCCCGAATTTTGCTGAAGAAGCACCGATTGAACGTAAAATTACACAGGAACGACTGTCTTTGATGACGCCAGCAGGGGCTCTTAGTTTTCAATACAGTTCTGATAAACTGCAGAATTTGAAATATCCGTCCTATTCTGTACTACGGTCGAAGTTTGATAAATGGCTGGCTGATAAAGCGGAAGAAGCCGGTGTTATGCTGACAGAAGGCTTCCTTGTGGACGAATTGGTCGTAGAAGACGGCAAAGTTATCGGTGTTATGTGTGCCGGTGAAGAATTTGATGCCGATGTCGTCGTTTTGGCAGATGGCGTCAATTCATTGTTGGCCCAGCAGTTGGGAATGAAACAGGAACTAGATCCCCAAGATGTTGCTGTTGGTGTCAAAGAAGTTATTGAACTTGGCGAAGATGTCATTAATGAACGATTTGGCCTTTCTGGAAATGATGGGGCAGCTTGGATGATTGCCGGCGATCCGACTAGCGGCAACCTCGGTGGCGGTTTTATTTATACGAATAAAGATACGTTGTCCTTAGGTATTGTTACGACTATCAGTGATATTGGCCGTGTCGATGTCAGCGTACCGGATATGGTAGAACGGATGAAAGCCCATCCTTCCATTGCACCGTTTATCAAGGGCGGTCAATTAAAAGAATATTCTGCCCATCTTGTTACAGAAGGCGGCCTTAAAATGATGCCAGAACTTGTTCGTGATGGTGTTATTCTTGCCGGTGATGCAGCAGCTATGGTTGTCAACCTTGGCTATACCGTCCGTGGGATGGACTTAGCTATTGAATCAGGAAGACTTGCCGGAGAAGCGGTTATCAAAGCGAAAGGGCGGGAAGATTTCTCCGCAGCCAGCTTGTCTTGTTACAAACAAATGCTGGATGAAAGTTTTATCATGAAACTGATGAAACAGTATCAGAATTTACCGGGACTTTTGGAAGATCATATTATCTTTAATGATGTGCCGAAGATGGCTGATGAATTTGCTGGCATGGTTTATAAAGTGGACGGCAGCGCACCGGTTGCTTTGCCGATGATTGCCTTGACGGTTCTTGCCAATAACGGCGGTTTGAATGGACTATTTGGATTAGGTAAGAAAGCTTGGGAGGCGATGTAACATGGCAAAGATGAGTGTAGATGATAAACTGGGTGTCGTAAAGTTCGTGACAGACGAACATGAATCCCACATTCAAATTAATGAAGAGTACCATGATGAAGCAGAAATCAAACGCTTAGTCATGGCTTGTCCGGCAGAATTATACAAATATACGGATGGACAACTCGTATTTAATCATGAAGGCTGTTTGGAATGCGGTACATGTCGTGTTATTTCCGGCGGCAAAGGGGTTAAAAGCTGGACACATCCGAAAGGAGCCATGGGTGTTGAATATCATCAAGGCTGATTTTTAGTATGAAAAAAGCCTGCTTTCTATGTTTGGCATAGATAAGCAGGTTTTTTTGCGTATTATTTCGTATTTAGCATAGCAGAAAGTTAATTTCATTCAATTTTAATCAAAATATGGATTTACTTTTTGCATTAATATGGTAATATATTATATGTAGAAGAGATCATCTACAACAGTTGAAGATTTAAGTTGTTCATATACCCCTCGAACACCCCTATCTTATTTCTTCGACCATTTTTAAGATATTATCTTCCCCCGATGGTATCTTAGACTTAGAAAAGAGTCAGCCCCCCTCGCTGGCTCTTTTCTTTTTTTATTATAAATTTTATATAAACCTTCTGAAGGCAGGCTGTGCCTATATCTTTACTGAATCGGTATTCATTGACATTTTTATGTATTCGTGTAATAATGAGGAAGACGTGGGGAGTTATTCCCCAGAGAGATATAAAGTTGGAGGTGAAAACCATGCACGTTATTTCTGATGAATGCGTAAAATGCGGTGCTTGCGCAGGTGCTTGCCCAGTTGGTGCTATCGAAGAAGGCGACGCTAAATACGTTGTAACTGATTCCTGCATCGATTGCGGTTCTTGCGAATCCGTATGTCCTACTGGTGCTATTGCTGCTGAATAATAGCATCTTAAATCATAAGATAAAAAAGGAGACATGTATATGTCTCCTTTTTTATTTGAATTTTACATCGTTATGTGATACGATAAAATTGTTATTATATTGCTAATTATATATATATATTAGGTATATTAGGAGGATATTGTGCAAGTTGTATGGATAGCATTGCTTACCATACTCCTGGATCAAGGCAGTAAAGTGGCTATTCGGGAATGGATGATGCTTCATGAATCGATTCCGGTTATTCCGGGCTTTTTTCATATTACATATATTTTAAATCGCGGTGCTGCATTTGGTATTTTAGAAAATCAGCAGTGGCTTTTTTTGTTTATTGCAGTGATACTGATTGGTTTATATGCTTTTTTCCATAAGAAACTGCCAAATCATTGGCTAGTGCATATGGGTACAGGCATGTTATTGGGCGGTGCCATAGGAAACGCACTGGACCGGGGCGTGCATGGTGCAGTTACTGATTTTTTTGATTTTAGAGTTTGGCCTGTTTTTAATATTGCAGATATTGGTATTGTTGTCGGCGTATGCCTGTTGTTGTGGTATAGCTGGACTCATATATCAGATCAATGAGGGTATACGATATGAGTAAAAAAGAATTGCACGTGACAGAAAAATATGAAGGTATGCGGCTAGATGTATATTTGGTAAACATATTGGATTTATCCAGAAATTTTGCCCAGCAAATCATACAGCAAGAACATGTCATGGTAAATGAAAAGATAGCTAAAGCGAATCGTCGATTAAAAACGGATGATTGTGTGCAAGTACAGTTTCAGCAGCCTACAGAAGAACTAAGGGCAGAAGCAGAAAATATCCCTCTCGATGTCATTTATGAAGATAAAGATATTATTGTCATCAATAAA
>CALBLM010000105.1 GCA_937895695.1 uncultured Megasphaera sp. | reverse complement strand
GCTGTTTTTAGAAATATGATTTCCCTACAGCCAAAAAATCATTTTACTTTAGGCATTATTGATGA
This sequence comes from uncultured Megasphaera sp., assembly GCA_937895695.1. Lineage (GTDB taxonomy): Bacteria > Bacillota > Negativicutes > Veillonellales > Megasphaeraceae > Megasphaera. The sequence continues at coordinate 1,349 of CALBLM010000105.1, read as the reverse complement.
TGTGACCCATCTTTCTATTCCGGATGTACCAATTAACATTCATACAGAAGGAACTGTCAATTGTAAATTCTGGGGATTTGGTTCGGATGGAACTGTAGGTGCCAATAAAAACTCCATCAAAATTATTGGCGATACTACGGATATGTATGTCCAAGCATATTTCGAATATGATACCAAAAAATCCGGCGGCGTGACCAAATCGCATTTGCGGTTTGGCAAACATCCGATTCGTGCGACATATTATATCAAAGAAGCAGATTTCCTGGCATGTCATAAACAGGCGTATATGGATTCATACGATATGGTAAGTGAAATTAAGGAAGGCGGCATATTCCTGCTGAATTGTAGTTGGAGCGGTGAAGAATTAGAAAAACATTTGAGTAATACAGTAAAACGGCAGTTGGCAGAAAAGAAGATTCGTTTTTATACCATTGATGCAACGCGTATTGCTGAAGAAATTGGTTTGGGCAGCAATCGAACCAATACGGTATTACAGGCAGCTTTTTTCCAGCTAACCCATATCCTGCCGATTGACCATGCCGTTAAATACATGAAAGATGCCATTGCTAAGACGTATTTGGCTAAAGGAGAAAAAATTATTGCCATGAATCAGGCCGCTGTAGATGAAGGAATTAAAGGAATCACTGCCATTGATGTACCGATATCTTGGAGAAATCTTCCTGACGATGCGCCGAAGTCAGAAAAAGACGTACCGGATTTTATCAAGAAGATTGTCGAACCAGCGAATGCCCAACTGGGTGATATGATTCCGGTTAGTGAATTTGTACCGTATGCAGATGGTTCCTATCCGCTTAGTTCGACTAAATATGAAAAGCGGGGTATTGCTTCGACAGTACCGCAGTGGATTCCTGAAAACTGTATTCAATGTAACCGGTGTTCGCTCGTATGTCCTCATGCAGCGATTCGCCCGTACTTGGTCACAGCTCATGAAAAAGAGGCGGCTCCCGATGGCTTTGTCACCCAAAAAGCGAGTGGTAAAAGTATGGAAACCTATGAATTCCGCATGCAAGTATCCCCACTTGACTGCTATAGTTGTGAAACCTGTGTGAATGTTTGCCCGGCAAAAGATAAAGCCTTGGTTATGAAGCCATTAGATACACAGCGTTGTGAGCAGGCAAACTGGAATTATGCCCAGACGTTACAGCCGAAACAGACCGAATTGGATAAATTCTCTGTCAAGGGCAGTCAATTCCAACAGCCACTCTTAGAATTCTCCGGTGCGTGTGCCGGTTGTGCCGAAACGGCATATATGAAAATTTTGACGCAGCTCTTTGGTCCTCGCATGATGGTAGCGAATGCAACAGGATGTACGCAGGCTTGGGGAGCAG
>CALBLM010000104.1 GCA_937895695.1 uncultured Megasphaera sp. | reverse complement strand
TGGCTCCTCAAGTAGGACTCGAACCTACGACAAATCGGTTAACAGCCGATTGCTCTACCAACTGAGCTATTGAGGAATCTCATGTGTTCCGTATCGGAACAAGACTTATTATACTAGGAACCTTATAAAAAAGCAAGTACTTTTTTTGTTTTTTTTTGAATTTTTTTTATGGCATGTAAGGAGAGCCTTTAGACTCTCCTATTCATGCCATACCGTATAACGATCTTAGCCACGAGATTGCAATTTACCGTCTTTATCATACGTATTCTTGTGATATCCTGCCAAGAAATATCCGATAGTCACAATAGCAATAAAAATCCATCCAGCAATCAATGACATTCTCGTATCCGGATTAATCCACATACCTACTGTAACCAGACCTAAAAATACGAGACAGAACCAATTCGCATAGGGATATAAAGGCGATTTGAAAGGATGTTCTGCCATCGTCTTTTCTCCCCAGGACCTGCGGAACTTTTTCTGTGAATATGCCAATACAAACCACGCTACCATGCCTGGAAATACACTGGCACTATAAATATATAGGAATAATTTAGAATCAGGAATCAAATAATTTAAAATAACACCAAAGAGCAAGAACCCTAACGTAATCATGATACCATGCTGCGGCACACCCTTATCAGAAAGCTTGCCAAAAAACGTAGGGGCTTGTCCGTTTTCAGCCAATGTGTACAACATGCGGCCTGAGCTGTAAATCCCACTGTTGCATCCAGACAGGGCAGCGGTCAACACAACAAAATTGATAATGCCGGCTGCTGACGTAACGCCTACTTTCGCAAATGTCGTAACAAAAGGACTTCCCAACATACCTAATTGATCCCACGGATATAATGTAATGACGATAAAAATAGCCCCAATGTAGAAAATAAGAATACGCCAAACAATATTTTTCGTTGCCTTGCGAAGCGTTTCTTTCGGATTTTGGGCTTCACCAGCTGTAATACCAACCAACTCAACGCCCTGAAATGCGGCTGCTACGACACACATAGCACTCAGCATACCGCCAATACCATGGGGGAAGAATCCGCCATGAGACCACAAATTAGAAAATCCTACCGGAATGCCGCCATTTCCTAGACCAAATAAAATAACCATTGCCCCTACAAAAAGCATTACAACAATCGTTGTTACTTTAATAATCGCAAACCAAAATTCAAATTCACCATAGTATTTTACAGCCGCCATATTAGCCAACGTAACGATAATCATGCCGCCCATTGCAGATACCCACTGCGGTACTAAGGGAAACCAAAATTTTACATAAATTCCAACAGCCGTTACTTCTGAAAGCCCTACCGTAACCCATAAGAACCAATAACACCAGGCAGTCAAATAACCGGCATAGGGGGAAATATATTTGTGACCATATGTCGCAAAGGATCCTGTAACCGGTTCCAAATAAAGCATTTCCCCCATAATGCGCATGATAAAAAACATCACTAAGCCAGCCAAGGCATAACAAAGCAATACAGACGGGCCGGCAATATTAATGGTACTAGCTGACCCCATAAATAAACCAACACCAATGGTACCGCCCAAGGCAATCATCTCGACATGGCGTGGTTTTAATCCCCGTTCCATTTTACCGTTTTCCATATTCTCTCCTCCTTGACCTCTAATTATTTTAACGTAACATGGTAGTGATTATCTTTTAGTATTTCCATAAGCCGGTCTACATGTTTTTCATTCGCCGTTTCTAGTTCAAAAGAGACAGCCGTATAGCCCATGCTGATACCATGCTGGCTTCGTTCATGTGTAATAGAAAGGACATTGGCATTGGACTCGGAAATAAGGGTCAATAATTTGACCAGTTCACCTGGTTGATCCGGAACGACCGTTTCAAAGAAGACTTTACGCCACGACCGCAGCAATCCGCTGTTAATAACCCTAGTCATATTATTTACATCAATATTGCCTCCACTTACTAAGGCTGCCACTTTTTTATTGCGAATTCCGGAAATTTTACCATTCATTAACGCTGCTACAGGTACAGCGCCGGCACCTTCCGATACGGTTTTAACACGTTCAATCAGCCAAAGGATGGCTCCTGCAATTTCTGTTTCATCAACGGTGACAATGTCATCGACATAGTGTTTACAGAGTTCATACGTCACATCACCTGGAGTTTTTACGGTAATACCATCTGCCAAACTGGCTTTTCCATTTACAGTTAAAATATGGCCCTGTTCGATAGATTTTTTCATAGACGGCATATTTTCTGTCTGGACGCCAATAATTTTGATTTTCGGATTTACCTTTTTAGCCGCTACGGCCAACCCGGAAATAAGACCGCCACCGCCAATCGGCGCCACAATGACATCAACATCCGGAAGCTGTTCGATAATTTCTAAAGAAATCGTACCTTGACCGGCAATAACCAAGGGATCATTAAAAGGATGCACAAAGGTATATCCGTGTTCTTTTGTTAATTCTACGGCTTT
>CALBLM010000103.1 GCA_937895695.1 uncultured Megasphaera sp. | reverse complement strand
GATTAACTCCATACGCAGTATAGAAAAGGAAGTGGTGAATGCATGAGGAATCATGTTGTTCACCACTTCCTTTTTATGTTTTTTAGCTGTTATAAGGTTAAGAAACAGAAAAAAACACGGAAGCCTTTGCAGACTTCCGTGCGGATTTTGTTACCATTCATAGGTTGTCCCCGGTGCTACGACTTGGACGGGAACGTGATAGCGTGATTCAGTTGTAATTTTATAGGTTTCGGGATCGGTGTCAATGACGGGCCATGTTTTGTAATGAACTGGGATGACAAAGCGGGGAGCGATCCAGGATGCGGCTAAGGCAGCATCTTCGATTCCCATGGTGAAATTGTCGCCGATAGGGAGAATAGCGCAGTCGATAGGACCGAAGCGGCTGAGTAGTTTCATATCGGAAAATACGCCTGTATCGCCAGCATAGTAGATGCGTTTGCCGCCGAATTCAACGATGATGCCGCAGGCTAGTCCTCCGGCAATGCCGGAACCGTGAAAAGCCGGTGTCAGGCGGACTTTGCCAAAGGGCATGTTTACGCTGCCGCCGACGTGCATGGCATGGGCCTTACAGCCGGCTTCTCCTGCTTTGCCGGCTACTTCAGCAGTGCTGATAATGGTAGCATCCTGTGCTTTGGCAATGGCTTCGGCATCGCCGTAATGGTCGCCGTGTGCATGGGAAATCAGAATATACTGGCAAGAAATGTCTGTGGGACAGACGGTTGTCCAAGGATTATCGGTAATATATGGGTCAAATAACAACGTTGTTTGGCCGTCACTGAGTGTAAAGGCAGCATGACCATAATAGGTGAATTTCATAAGGGTCTCCTTATTTCGTGCTCCATGTTTTCCATTCATCAATCCAGCTGCGAATGGCATTTAAAGGAGCTGGTGCGCAAAGTGTCGATTGTAAAGACTGGCGAAGTTTTGCTTCATCTTTCAGTGGGTATACCATTTTGTATTCGTCATAAACGCTCCAAAAATCGCGCATATGAAGGTTGGCATAGGTTTCTCCATAAATTTTAAAACACGAATCACACAACGTAATAAATACGGCTTCTTCATCGTGTTGTTTGGCATCATCGAAAGCGCAGCAACGCGTATATAAATGAATATTGCCAAATAATTTATGTAAATAATCATACACTTCAGAAACCATAGCCGGTTCCAATTGCATAAGACGACAGCCCGGTGCAAAATAAATAGGATATTGGGCAATGTTATCAAATGTATCCATGTGAAAACACCTCTCTTTTTCAATAAGGAAAATAACAATTAATAAATAATTGTTATTTAAATTATAACATGGAACAAGAAAAAAAGCAATGTATCAGAGGGAGGAAGGGCTTTCCTCTTGTACTTATACAGGAAATCTTGTACAATACATGGTGGAGAGTGATAGCATGCATATCGTAATGGTAGAACCGGAAATTCCCGGAAATACGGGCAATGTAGCCCGGTTGTGCGCAGCAAATCATATAACGCTGCATTTGGTAAAACCGCTTGGGTTTTCCATCGATGATAAACATTTAAAACGGGCCGGCTTGGATTACTGGTCCCTGGTAGATGTACAGATTCATGAAAATTTTGAAGAAGTGCTGGAAAAATATAAAGGCCACCGCTTCTTTTATTTGACGACGAAATCAGAACAATGCTATGCAGATATACAGTTTCAATATGATGATGTGTTAGTATTTGGCAAAGAAACCAAAGGCCTGCCGGAAGAACTGCTGAAAAAATACCCTGAAAGCTGTTTCCGCGTACCGATGATTGACAAGGCTCGAAGCTTGAATTTGTCCAATACGGTTGCCATCGTATCGTATGAAGCATTGCGGCAGTTGGGATTTCCTGATATGGCCAAAAGCGGTATAGGCATCAAAAATTTGAAATAATGAGGTGTGACGAGTGGAAATTTATGATAAAGCCCATGAACTCGCAGAAGCGGTTCAAGCATGTAAAGAGTACCAAGATCTTGTAGAAGCGGGAAAGACATTGGCTAAAGACGAAAAGACGACGAAATTGGTCCGCGAATTTTTGGTATGGCAGACCCAGCTGGCATATGCACAGTCTATGGGAGATAAACCGGTCCGCAAGAAGATTGAACAGCTAAACCGCCTGTCTGAATTAGTAAAAAATAATCAGCTGGCTGTCGATTATTTGCAAAAATATAATGCATGGCAGTCTATGGCAGGGGAAGTATTTCAGATTATCCAGCAATCTATGGCAGAAGGAATGAGTATTCTTGATCAATAAATACGCATTAACGAGTTTTGTATCACAGCTGTCGGTATCCATACCGGCAAGCCGTATGCTGATGGACGAATCCATGAGTGAGCATACAACGTTTGCTGTCGGCGGCCCGGCAGATGTATTGGTACTGCCAAAATCCGTCAAGGAAATGTCTTTGGCAATTCGGGCGGCCCGCAGCTTGGAACTTCCAGTTACTGTGCTGGGCGGCGGCTCCAATGTTCTGGTGCGGGACGGCGGTATTCGCGGCGTGGTCATTCAGCTGAACCAAATGACCAAAGTCTTGTCCTGCAATGGAACGAAAATTCTGGCAAGTGCCGGTTATATGTTAAAAGATGTATGTCATTTTGCCCAACAGCAAGGATTGACAGGCATTGAATTTGCCTGTGGCATACCGGGTACGTTGGGTGGTGCTGTATTCATGAATGCCGGTGCATATGGCGGAGAAATGAGCCATGTCGTATCGCGAGTGCGTACTGTAAACAGTACAGGTGGCGTGCATACGTATAATGCTCCGAATTTGGGATTCGCCTACAGACAGAGCCGTTTTCAGAAGTCTCAAGAATTTGTTGTTGAAATTGAATTGACCTTACGTCAAGGTGACAAAAAAGAAATTCAGCAAGAAATGGATGATTTGATGCAGAAACGGCGGAGCAAACAACCGTTGGAAATGCATAGCGCCGGCAGTACGTTTAAACGGCCACCGGGATATTTTGCCGGTACCTTGATTGACCAAACCGGTTTGAAAGGATTGTCTTGTGGTGATGCCCAAGTATCTACTAAACATGCCGGATTTGTTGTTAATACCGGTCATGCTTCCGCAAAAGATGTATTGCAGGTCATTCACGAAGTACAAAAACGAGTAGAAAATGCACACGGCGTGCATTTAGAACCGGAAGTTCGCATTCTTGGTGAAGACTAATACATACGTAGTTAGTGATGAATGATTGCAGAAGGTAAAAAAATGATAAATTTAAAGCCTGTCTGTCGATTACTATTCACTAACTACTTTTTTTGTGGTATACTAACAAAGTTACATATATAAAAATATATTCTTTATGATTAATAGGAGAGAGGACATTAGATGGAACGCAAAGATATTCGTAATATTGCAATTATTGCCCACGTTGACCATGGTAAAACAACATTGGTTGATGCCATGCTCAAACAGAGTCATGTATTCCGTTCAAACGAAAAAGTAGCCGATCGAGTTATGGACTCCGGTGATATCGAACGGGAACGCGGCATTACAATCTTGTCCAAAAATACATCGGTCATGCATGAAGGTGTCAAAATCAATATCGTTGACACACCGGGGCATGCTGACTTTGGCGGCGAAGTTGAACGTGTATTAAACATGGTTGACGGCGTGCTGCTTTTGGTTGATGCTTTCGAAGGTCCTATGCCGCAGACGAAATACGTATTGCGCAAAGCCTTAGAACAAAAATTGAAACCTATTGTTGTCATCAACAAAATTGATAAACCCGGTGCTCGCGTAGCAGAAGTAGAAGATGAAGTATTGGAATTGTTCATGGAATTGGATGCGACAGATGAACAGCTGGATTTCCCGGTTGTATATGCAAATGGTCGTGACGGTATTGCTAAATATTCCATGGATGATGAAAGCGATAATTTGGAACCGCTCTTTAAGACGATTATCAAATACTGCCCGTGCCCGCAGGGCGATCCGGAAGGTCCCCTTCAGTTTATGGTTACCACATTGGACTATGATGATTATGTTGGTAAAATCGCGATTGGTCGTATTGTTCGTGGTAAAATGCGCCCGAACCAAAACATTGTCGTTACCGATGGGGAAAGCCAGCGTAAAGCGAAAATCGGTCGTGTCTATACGTATGAAGGCCTTAAACGGGTTGAACAAGATGAAGCAGCTATGGGTGAAATTGCCTGCATCGTAGGGATTCCTGATTTGAAAATCGGCGAAACCGTTACGGATCCGCAGAATCCGGAAGCTTTGCCGAAAATCAACATTGACGAACCGACGTTATCCATGATTTTCTACGTCAACGACAGCCCCTTTGCAGGTCAGGAAGGCGAATTCGTTACGAGCCGTCATCTCCGCGACCGTTTGTTCCGTGAAGTACAGACAAACGTATCGTTGCGTGTAGAAGAAACAGATAGTGCCGATGCCTTTAAAGTATCCGGTCGTGGCGAACTTCATATTGCTGTCTTGATTGAAGAAATGCGCCGTCAAGGATATGAATTACAGATTGGTAAACCGAGCGTTATTACCAAAGAAATCAATGGCAAGAAATGTGAACCGTTGGAAGCTTTAACCATTGACGTTCCGCCTGAATTTATGGGTGCCGTTATGGAAAAATTAGGTACACGTAAAGCTGAAATGGTTAACATGACCGACGTTTCCGGCTATACACGCCTTGAATTTATTATTCCGGCTCGTGGTTTGATTGGCTTCCGCAGTGAATTCTTGACAGCTACTAAAGGTAACGGGATTATGTATCATGTCTTCCATGGCTATGCTCCTTGGAAGGGTGAAATCCCTGGCCGTACACGTGGTAGCTTGGTTGCTTTTGAATCTGGCACAACGACTGGTTATGGTATTTTTAACTTGCAAGATCGCGGCGTTATGTTCATTAAACCGGGTGAAGAAATTTATTTGGGTCAAGTTGTTGGTGAAAGCAATCGTGATGTTGATATCGATGTTAACCCTTGCAAGAAAAAACATCTTACCAATACTCGTTCTTCTGCTTCTGATGAAGCACTCCGCCTTGTTCCGCCACAGGATATGGGCTTGGAAAAATCCTTGGAATGGATTAACGATGACGAACTCGTTGAAGTTACACCAAAGAGCATTCGTATCCGTAAAGCCATCCTCGATAAACATGATAGAAAGAAAGCTATGCGTAAAGCACAGCAGTAATAGAATATATACCAAAATATGCCTTGAGAGAATCTCAGGGCGTATTTTTTATACAGAAAGTCAATATTTTCATTGACTCGTCATTTATGTCAATGCTACAATACGTATAAAAGAGGTGATTCCCATGGAAGTTCCTGAGATTATCCATTTAAATCGACTAAACGATGTATTCTTTAAATCGTTATTAGGTTCAGAAGAACGTAAAGCATTGACGTTAAATTTCATTAATTCTATTTTGGAACGTAATGAACATAATGCATTTATTGATTTGATTTTTGCAGATAAAGAAGTCGTACCGCAGCGGATTCATGGAAAACTTTCTTTGCTAGATGTATTAGCTGAGATGAACGATGGAACACGTGTTCATATTGAAGTACAAGTGTTATTAGATGAATATATGGCCAATCGTACGTTATACTACTGGGGACGAATCTATAGCAGAGAATTGGAAGCAGGAGAACCGTATCAACATTTGCGTCCTGTTATTACGATTGATTTACTAAATTATAATCAGTTTCCGCAATATGATACCTATTCACATACATATCACATTGCTAATGATGCAACCCATGATATATTGACAAACCATTTGGAAATACATTTTATTGAATTAAAAAAAATACACATTAGTGATATAAAAAAATTGAAGAAAGCAGATAAATGGATTGCATACTTTTCACCAAAATGCAGTGACCAAGAAAGGAAGGTACTGGCAATGAGTGATGCAGCAATAAAAGATGCACTGACGTATGAAGGACAATTTACCAATAACAATGCATTAAAATCTCAATACTGGGATTATGAAAAAACAATGCGTGATATTGAATCTGTTAGGTTAAGTGGAGAAACAAGAGGAAGAAAGGAAGGAAGAAAAGAAGGAAGGAAAGAAGGAAGAAAAATATTGGGAATTCTTATTCAAACATTAATGCAAGAAGGCAGGATGGATGAAGTAGAAAAAGTGTTAGCTGATGAACGATATCAAGAAAAAATGTTGCATGAATATCGGCTAGTATAGAGCAGCGATTCACAGTTTTCCGCTAACATAAAAGATGGAGCTGTAACAAAATGAGCATTTTCGCCCATTTTGTTGCAGCCCTCTTTCTTTCCTA
>CALBLM010000102.1 GCA_937895695.1 uncultured Megasphaera sp. | reverse complement strand
TTTGAAAGGCACCCCAACATTTGACAAAGAGCCGAAATCCCAAAAGGTAATAATGAGAACCGTTGCTACTACGCGTCCTAGATTCTGGCTTATAGCGCTATTAATGACAAACAGATTCTGCATGCCAATCGGGGCTACAGACGCAAGTCCCAATGAAAGCCCCTGAAGATAAATGGATATCATATTCTATACGCTCCCTCTTTCATACATCAAAAGTCTCATGAGCTGCACCTCTTGCATTGCAACCATGAGACTTTTGATGGCATTGGGTATTTATATTTTCTCTCGAAGACAACAGTCTACGTTTTATCGTATCGTCGGCATATTTCGTCCGTGAAAAATTTCCTGCATTTCTTGACGCAGGAGACGATGAATTTGTATTTGTTGTCGTTCTGTCAATTGATCTTTGGTTATATTAAATAAATAATTATTTAGATCAAATTCTTTCAACATCATTTTGGTATGGAAAATATTTTCTTGATATACATTGACATCAATCATATCGTATCGATTGCGCGTTGCTTGGGCAATATAATTCTGAATTGAATTGATACGATGATCAATGAACAGTTTTTTGCCGTTGACATCTCGTGTAAACCCACGCACACGATAATCTAACGTAACAATATCAGAATCAAAACTGTCCAACAAGTAATTTAAGGCATTTAATGGGGAAATACGGCCGCATGTAGATACATCAATATCTGCCCGAAAGGTCATAATCCCCTTTTGTGGATGGCTTTCCGGATAGGTATGTACGGTCAAATGACTTTTATCCAAATGACATACTACATCAGCATCTTTCGCTTGTTCAACTTCTTCTTCTGAAATCAAAATCGTAACACTTGCACCTTGCGGATCATAATCCTGACTGGCAACATTTAAAATATGTGCGCCAATAATAGAAGAAACATTTTTCAATATTTTAGTCAAGCGTTCCGCATTATACTGTTCATCAATATATTCGATATACTGCTTTCTTGCTTCATCACTGACGGCATAGCAGATATCATACATATTGAAGCTCAGCGTTTTGGTCAGATTATTGAAACCATACAGTTTAAGTTTATTTGCTTTACTTTTCATCTTATCCATACCTTTACTTTAGAGTTACAGTAATCCACTTGCGTCTTACGTGGTCAATGTATATGTGCGCACATCGGTCAAGACACCATTTTCAATACAGCATACTGCATATGTGCCGTGACGACCATCACGGGGCAATGCAATGCTTCCGGGATTTAAAATAGGCATACCGTTTATGGTTTCATAAAAACGGCAATGAGTATGACCGAATACAACCAGTGAAGCACCATATTGTTTTCCCAAATCAGCTAACCGTTCCAAACGTTGTCTGCCATACCATTGATGCCCATGAATTACAAAAATATGAATGCCGCCAATGGCAACATCACGATATTCCGGAGTGTTGGTATCTGTCATGAAATCATTATTGCCCAATACCGTGTATACCGGTACGTCGGCATAAATTGCTAAATCATCGCCATCTTCACAATAATCACCGCAGTGAATCCAGGCTGTTACCGGCGGTGCCTGGGCTATCATCTTTTCTAAGGCAGCAAAGTGTCCATGACTGTCGCTGACAACCCCTATATATTCTTTACTCATGATAATGCCTCTGCCAATTTTCGCAATGCCTTTCCTCGATGGCTAATGGCATTTTTTTCATCCATAGACATTTCAGCCATCGTTTTTCCTTTATTGGGAATATAAAATAAAGGATCGTAGCCGAACCCATTAGAACCAGCGTAAAAATCACGAATAACACCATTACAACGGCCTTCAGCCTCGATCTCACGGCCGTCCGGAAACAGAAGGACTAATACACAAGCATAATGAGCCGTTCGTTTTTCTGACGGAAATACGGATAACTCTTGAATCAGTTTTTGATTGTTCTTTTCGTCATCACATTCCGGACCGGCAAAACGTGCCGAATAGACACCGGGACGGCCTTGCAGTGCATCGGCAACAATGCCGGAATCATCTGCAAGGCAAGGAAGTCCTGTCGCCTTTAGATAATATGCAGCTTTTAAGCGAGCATTTTCTGCAAAAGTCGTACCTGTTTCTTCCGGTTCTTCTATATGAGGGCAAATTTCATGCACTGCTTTCACATCATATCCCAATGGCTGCAGAATCGTTTTCAATTCCCGAATCTTTCCTGCATTATGCGTCGCTAATACAATAGTCTGCTTCATATATCGTATCCTTTCCGTTGTCTTCTTATTTACCTTGTTTTACAAATTTAGCATAATTTTTAATAATAACGATAGGTGTTTTTTGCGATGCATTGCCAAAAGGATTGTCAATCAAAATTTTAGCAATTTCTTTAGGATCCAAACCGCGGGAATGACCCAATACGGCAGAGCGTTTCAAATCATTGACATCGGCAACACAAGCACCATAGCAACCCAAACGCTGTTTGATTTTTTCAGCTACTTTATCCGGTTCTGCCGGACCGTATACGATGCATTTATCAAAAGGCGGCATGGTTCCTGTAACATCATCGGTCAAGGATGCCTGACGGCATAAGTGATACCAAACACCTGTTTTGCTGATTAATTTTGCCAAGAAACCGATAATAAAGCAAAACAACATTTTCCATTCCCCTTCTAAGTTCATCGCAGCCTGCATACCGTATAAACTAGCCATACTGCCTTCACCGGGGACAAAACGACGCATGAGGCGAGCCTGCCAAGACGGCGTCAGTTCTTCCGGACGCGTATAGCGGCGCTGCGTAATCGCTACGACACTTTCTGCAGAGCAAACAATATCATCAGGGCCGACATCTTTTTTTGCATATTCTTCAATTACATCTACAATATCATCTTTATCTGTAAGAATTCTTGTTTTTACAGGAATTAATTCTAATTCTGCCATTGCCATATACCTCCTAATGCATTTCCAGTTCGTGTTGGACTTCCGTAGCCTTTAAGGTAATACGGGCTTTATGAATATACCATTCACTGCGGGAAACAACTTGATATACCAAATCAATCGGCATATCCGGGAATGTTTTCAAATCTTCGCGAATAGAATGGTTTTTGCTGACCAATGCAATGGTCACACGGATTTTGCCATGATCGCCGGGATTATAGATAACAGATTCCCAATAATTATCATCACGTTCAGCATCTTTATTGGCAAGCTGAGAGTGAACAATGCATTTATCATATTGTTCACGCGGCAACAACGTACGGGGATAAAAATCCATAATCGTGCCTAATTGACGGCCGCCATTATAAAACGGAACTTCCGTTTCAAATACAGCTGTATCTTCTGTCAGTTCTTTTAATGCAAAAGGTTTACGACGACGCGCTTCGATAATAAAGCGGGCATCCCCCTGCCGCCAAGCAAACAGGCGGAACAACAGGTACAACACGGCGACAATGCCGATAACGGCAATTACAACATTGATTAAAACATACAGTAACACGGCTCAAGACTCCTTTTACTAAAAATATAATTATACGATATAGTTGCCCTTAGGCAAAAGAAATTTTCTCGACACTAAATTCATTTGCCGGAATTAAATGTTCTGCCAAGCGGCTTCCTCGTTCCGGTTCTGCCGTAAAGCAAAGCTTTAAATATCCGTTTTCTGTATCATCATTCAGTAAGTTGTCTTTTTTTAATACGTCCAACGTTTGCAGTGCCATCTCATGCGCCGGGTCAACAAAGGCGATCGAATCACCGCATAATTCTTCAAATAACGGTTGGATAAACGGGAAATGGGTGCAGCCGAAAATAGCAGTGTCCGCACCAGACGCAATAACCGGTGCTGTATAGGTTTTAAGCGGTTTCATAATTTCATCGCCGCTCAAAACGCCCCGTTCAATCAAATTGGCTAATGCCGGGCAGGCCTGTTCAATGATTTCAATTTCAGGATCGATGGACGCAGCAATCTTTTTATGACTATGATTGGCAATCGTTAACTCCGTCGCAAATACAGCAATTTTTTTGGTTGTTGTAATTTCTCTGGCTGTTGCGATACCACGGCTCATGCCAATTAGCGGATACGTTACTTCTGGACGTACCGTATCATAGGCAACTGCCGTAACGGTATTGCAGCCGATTGCAACCAGCTTTACGCCTTGGGCAGTCATATAGTGCAGTATATCGCGTGTATATGATATGATTTCTGACGGCGTGCGTGAACCATAGGGATTTCGTTTCGTATCGCCTACATAAATAATATTTTCATGAGGCAGCAGCATACGCAGCTTATTCACGACGGTCAATCCACCGACGCCGGAATCAAATACGCCGATAGGTTGTTTCTTCCTATCCACTAGACATTCCTCCATTATTGCACGGCTTTTTTTTCTTGTTCATACCATGCTTTCAGCTTTTTATAATGTGCATCATCTAAGCGGGCTACAGCCCCCGTATCTTTATGGGTAAAGACATTTTGAGAAGTTCCCGTTGCCAACAAGGTATTATCGTCATTGCGTACAATACGATACGAATATACCATTTGTGCCCGTGTCAATTTAATCAGACTCGTTTCAATGCGGATCGTATCTGCATAATTGATGGGGGAAATATATTCGCATGAAACCTGTTTAATCGGGAATAATATGTCCTGATCCATCAATTCAAATAAGTCTATGCCTGCTTGACGCAAATATTCACAGCGCCCGCATTCAAACCAGCGAATGTGATTTGAATGATGAGCAATTCCCATCATATCGGTTTCATAAAAACGCACTTTTTCAATCACTGTAACCATCTTTTTACCTACTCCCATTATAAAAACGCACTTATATCATTTTACGATGATGCGATATGTTTGTCAAAGGATTTGTCTCTGAATTTAAGAAAAAATAACCAATTTCGAGACATTTTCCCTCTCGAAATTGGTTATACCCTATAATTTTACAAACGGAAACATATGACGCACTTTTTCTTTATGTTCCGGTTTTAAATAGGTACCTGCAAAATGAATCGCCGCAGCGACGACAGCGGCATCATCCAGCCATCCTATGCCGGCAAAGCCATCAGGAATAAAATCCAATGGCAATATGACATAGCCTAACGCCCCCATTAAGGCTAATTTTACGATCTTAGGTGTATCTTTATCCTGCATACAGTAAAAAATAGCTAACAACTTAGGCATAAAGCGAATGCGGCGGCCTGTTCCCTGAATAAACCGAATAAATTTTCCCGGCGTATAAAAGCGGGCAAAGAAATGCAATACCTTCCACATAGGCGACTCCTATCCGTTTTCCAATGGCTTTTTAGCATCTTCTACAGCTGCTTTTACCTGTTCATCAAGTGCTGAAGAGGCCATATTGGCAGCAGGTTTTTCTGCGATTGTATCTGTTTGCGTTTTTTCCTTCGGTTCATCCCCTTTTTTTTCGGTTTCCGATGCCTCTGCAGTTTGGGTCGGATCTTTTTCGTCTATAATTTCATCGACGAGATCATTCGGATGACGTACAGTATGATACAATTCTTGGCCTTTTTCTTTTACATCCTGCAGTTTGTCTTTGGCAGCACCGCCCCACTTTTTCATAAAATCAATGGTTTCATCGCCAAGGGGAATGTTTTTCAGCGGATTTTCACGAAGCCGGTCTACTTGTTCCCGTGCTTTGTCTTTCCATTCTGCCATCATTTCAATGTATGGCCCCATATCTGTAGGCATACCATCTTTCATCCAGCGTTGTGTAACACGCCCTAAACTGTACGTAATACCTACAGCTACAGGTACTTGAATGGCACTAAAAGGAATCAAGGTAGTCAAAATATTCCCTGCTACACGACTTCCTACAGCTCCTAAGAATGCAATCAGTGCCCGTTCTGTCAGTTTGACATTATATACACGCGCAATACGGCTTACCAAATATACTTCATTAGCCATTAACGCTACGGTTCCCAATACAGGTGCCACCACAATAGCACCTGCACGAGCTGCTGCCCACCGACATAATGTTTCTACTTTGACATCGGCATCTTCTGCGGATTGTTCTAACGAATTCATCACAGTCGACGCATCATCATTCGGCACCGGTGTTTTTGCTTTTAAATCAGCTAATTCCTGTTTTAAAGCTTCAATTTCTTTCATCAATTCTTCTACAGTTTTCATTTCTTCTGCCATGTATATCACCCCATCGCCCTAAAAAATTTATTAAGATTTATTTAATTTTCTCATTTTTTTACCAGCTTGTCAAACCGCCATCTACGGATAAGGCTGATGCCGTAATAAAAGAAGCATCTTCGCTCAATAAGAATGCAATACTTCGACCCACTTCTTCCGGTTTTGCCAAGCGATACAATGGGTATTGTTCTTGCAGCGCCTTTCTAGTAAGAGACGGATCGCGTTGCAGTTGTTTTTCTAATAACGGCGTATCCACGTCGCCGGGGCATACGCAATTGACGCGTACTTGATGCGGTGCTGCTTCTAGGGCTAAGGATTTCGTAAAGGCGACGACGGCCCCTTTGGTAGCACCATAAATGGAACAAGCTACATTTCCCTGCAGGCCGGCATCACTGCTAACCGTTACAATGCTGCCACTGGTCTTTTTCAAATACGGCAAGGCATATCGGCATAATGAAATCGTTCCATAAACATTAACTGCAAATAGTTGTTGCACTTGCTGGGGTGTCGTATTTTCTAGCAATTCCTCTTCATAATATCCGGCAGACGTCACGAGCCCATCTAACCGCCCAAAGTGCTGTATCGTTTGTGCAATGATTTGTTGACAATCTTCATCGCTGCTAACGTCTCCGGTAATATAGAATGCCGTATACCCTTTTTGTGTCAAATATTGCAGTGCTTCAGTCCCTTTTTTCGGATTACGGCCACAAATAGCCGCCTGCCAGCCTCTTTCCAGCAAAATTTCAGCTGTTGCCAAGCCGATGCCGGATGTGCCACCACTGATACATACGATTTTAGATTCCATGTATACGCTCCTTTTTATAGTATACCCGCATAGGTTAACGCTAATTTCCCAATTAACATGACAGTGACAGCCAGCATAATATGACGGACAAATCCTGTGCCACGATGAATCGCCATTCGAGATCCAAAATAAGCACCGATAAAAATGCAGACAGCCATGGCAATTCCATAGACATATAGAATTTTTCCACTGTATACCAACAAAACAAAGGCTGTCAAATTACTGACTAAATTCAATATTTTGGCATTGCCGGCAGCGATAATAAAATCAAATCCAATCATGGCAAAGGCAATAATTAAAAATGTACCCGTTCCAGGTCCAATAAATCCATCATATATACCAATGCAAAAAGCTACGGCAATGGACTGTAATACGGTTTTTTTTGTTTCTCCCGGATAGGTAGTCGTACTACCAAGCTTGCGTTGTGTAAACACAATGAGCGCGGCAACAACTAAGGCGAAAATAACAATAGGCTGCAGCCAGTTTGCAGATATATGAATCATGCACATACAACCGATGACAGCTCCGATAAAGGTAAACGGTATAAGATGCTTGATTAAGTGGCGATCTACTTTTCCAGCCCGTAAAAATTGCCAAGCACTCATGATGGCACCAAATGTTGTAGCAAATTTATTGGTACCTACAGCTAAATGGGGCGGCATACCTGTTGCCATTAATACCGGTAGCGATATGAGTCCACCACCACCGGCAATAGAATCTACAAAACCAGCTAAAAATCCACCGGCCATGATAAACAACAACATATATATTGAAATGTCTTGCAAAATCTCCATGAATACTCCTTACTGCATGAGATCTGTAACAAATACAATCTCAATACCTTCTTGTACTAATTCATCAATCATTTCACTAAGCGCTTGCGCTGTTTTAGGTCGACAATGACCAATGATAATGGCACTGCCATTGCTTTTTGCGATGTCGCCGCCTTGGCGAATACGTTTTTTAATTGCTGCTACGTCGGCATCATTGTCAATAAATAAGTTATTCCGACTCGTCGCAATGCCCATCGATGCGGCTGTCTGTTCCCCTACGGAAGTACTGTTGGTTCGGCTGTCCAGATATACCATCTTACGTTTTTTCATGACGGACATGACATCTTTCATAATACGGGAATCTGCCGTTGCCATGGAGCCTTGATGATTGTTCATGCCAATAGCATGCGGCACTTGATCCAGCAGCTCATTCGTTGTCGATTTCACTTTGCTGTCGCTCATATCACTGCTGATATACGTAGATTCAGAAGACGCGACATGTAACGGCTGCATGGGTAGATGAACAAAAATTTTGCGTCCTGCCTGATATCCGCTTTGCGCTGATTCTGTTGTATGTGGTTTATTGGGCATGACTGCATATGTCAGCGGAATGGGCAGGGAATTTAACTTGTTCAGTGTTGTCATATCACTGCCACAGTCATCAATGACAATCGCTAAGCGGCCCTTTACTTGTGTCGGATGTTTTTGTTTACCTACAGTCTGACTATTGGATGACTTTGTATCTTCTACTGTCGCAGTCGTTGTGCTATCCTTCAGAAAACCGCTAGACGATCCTAAAACAAGCTTTTTCACATCATCCAATATACTCGAATTCATTTTGGGTGCAGTTACATATAATTTATCCATAACCAGATAGAGCTGTTCTGTATCCAGCATTTCGAAATATGCAATATCATATTCTGTCACCGCTTTTCCGTCTAATGTCGTTTCTTCAGTTCGATACAAAACGACATTTCCGTTGCTAGTACGCAACTGTTTTTCCAAATTCTGTTTAGAAAAAGATTTTTTAGGAACGACTAACAAACTTCTGGTTGTCCAACGAATCGAGCCTCCCGTAGCACGGCGATATTCCTGACGATCTTCTGTTTTGATAGTAGATACATCAGCTTGCTGCATCTGCAGCCAAGATTCGACAGCTCCTTGGACATCTGCTGAAACTTGGGTGTATACAGCGTCTTTTCCGGTTGTATCTGTCGGTGTCAGGTGATCCATAGCTGCCACCGGCGAGGCTGTTGCAGGTGTGTCCGCATTGGCATTCCAATAGGCCCCAACACAAATGGCCAGCATGACAAATAAGATGCTCAGAGGCGTAATTAAAGGATGCAAATGACGGCGTGATGAACGACGTTTTTTTGATTGTTTCATATAGACTCCTTTCTGCAAAAAAAGCCGGATGCAGTCACAACAGCTGTGCTGCGTGATGCCCCGGCATTATTATATCGTTTCATGTGAGCATGAACTTCCCGATGGGTTCAACTGATGCCCTGGTTTAGGCAACAACATACGGCAAATTTGCC
Source organism: uncultured Megasphaera sp. (assembly GCA_937895695.1). Taxonomy (GTDB): domain Bacteria; phylum Bacillota; class Negativicutes; order Veillonellales; family Megasphaeraceae; genus Megasphaera. The sequence continues at coordinate 3,940 of CALBLM010000102.1, read as the reverse complement.
CACTAATGATACTTGCCCCGTTACGATGACATGATAAACTAGCATCAGCCATGGTTTGCAGCATATCGGGGTGCCTAAGAAGTTCGGACACTACGTTGACTAAATCTTCCTGTCGTTTAACCCAACGGGCACAGCATTTTTCCTGCATATACGTTGCATTAGCTTCTTCTTGTCCCGGAATAGGACTGTATAACACCATCGGTACCTGTACGGTAGCAGCTTCTGTGCAAGTCAGGGCGCCTGGTTTTGTCACCAGCAACGCCGCTTGCTGCATCAGTTTGGGAATATGATTGGTATATCCCAGCACTTGTACAGGATGACGCAGTTCATGACGCAGCTGATAAATTTCGTCATACAAATCTGCATTATATCCCGTGACAACAGTAAAACTATCGACGACATCCAATTTATCCAATAAAACGAGAGATTGGCGAATCGATCCCATTCCCAGTCCGCCGCCCATAATCAATACATTTTTGTCTTTCGCGTGGGTTTCATCCCAAAGCCAATGGCTGTGATGAAAGGCACTGCGTACAGGAATGCCGGAAACAATAATTTTATCACCATCAATTCCCTGCTGCATTAATAATTCTTTGAGCTGTGAAGCCGCAACACAATACAAATCCATTTGCGGATATACCCAAAGCTGATGAATCGCAAAGTCTGTAATGACACCAACAATGGGAATCTGTAAGCGATGCTGTCGTTTTAATAACGCCGCTGCACCAGCAGGAAAAGGATGCGTAAATACTAATATATCCGGTTTTTTTTCAGCCAGTACACGAAGCATGCGGCGTTTAAGTCCCCAGGCAATCAGTGTTTTTACAACCATGCCTTTTTTATAGCCTTGGGAAGAATAATACATCAGATCATACAGCATAGGAAATAAATCCAGAATTTTTATATATGTTTCCTTTACAATATTGTCAATGGAAAGGACTTCATTCGATAAAAAATCTAGCTGCTCTACGTCCCACTCTTCGGGCAGCGTTTTAATATATTCTTCTATGGCTCGTGCTGCCTGTGTATGTCCAGTTCCAATAGAAGCCGACATAATGAGGACTTTTTTCTTCGTCATGGAAATTCCTTCTTTTACGTAGAAGATTTTAAATACTTAATTATATACTATGTTACGACAAATTGTAAGAAAAGAAAAGGGCCGTTTTTTATGCGGCCCTTCCTTTGATTGGTTACTTATTTATTGTTGACCAAGTCTTTTAACTGTTTGCCAGCTTTAAATGCCGGTGTTTTGGATGCTTCAATTTGAATCGGTTCGTTGTTGCGAGGATTGCGGCCTTCGCGTGCTTTACGCTGACGAACTTCAAATGTGCCAAAACCAATAATTTGTACTTTATCACCATCAGCTAATGCTTGGCTAATTTCTTCAAATACAGCTTTTATTGCTTTTTCTGCATCTTTTTTCGTCAATTCAGCATTTTCGGCTACGTTTTTGATTAAATCGGTTTTATTCATTACTAAGTCCTCCTTTAAATGGTTACATCTGTCAGTGTTAAACTAATCATTTCCTTTCGATTTTCGTTCTATCATTTTAGCTTCATTCCAAAATGAATCCAGCTCATCAAGCGAAAACTCACTCCACGAACGAGAAGAAGATTGTACTCGTTCTTCTACATGGGAAAAACGACGGCGAAATTTAGTATTAGCTCGATGTAACGCGCATTCCGGCTCTATCTTGAGACGCCGACATATATTGGCAAAGACAAACAGCACATCTCCTGCTTCTTCTTCTATATGATCAAGATCTTGTTCGTTGATCGCATCGCGAAATTCTTGCCATTCTTCTTGAAACTTATCGAAGACTTCGTCTATCTCGTTCCATTCAAATCCAACTTTCGCTGCTTTTTCTTGAAGTTTATAGGCTTGTAAGAGAGACGGCAGTCCTTTTACTACGCCGTCCAGCAGATGCGCATGATGCTGTCGCTGTTCTCCTTGCTTTAATCTATCCCAGTTTAACATACTCGCGCCTATGTTTTCAAGGCTTTTTTCACCAAAAACGTAGGGATGACGCCGAATCATCTTTTTTGAAATGTCTTTTACAACATCCTGCGCTGAAAAAAGACCTTTTTCTTCGGCAATACGAGCATGAATTACCACTTGATATAATACATCTCCTAATTCTTCCCGAATACCTTGGATGTCGTTTTGATCAATAGCATCGAGCATTTCATATACTTCTTCAAGTAAAAAACGGCGCAGCGTTTGATGGGTTTGTGCCTTATCCCAAGGGCAGCCGTGTTCACCGCGCAATGTCGCCATAACATCGATAATCGGCGTCATATCAAAGGGCATCGTGGTAGGCTGCTGGGCATCGACAGCTTTTTGAATCATCTGTTTTACAGTAGCCGCCATTTCCGGTCCGCCTGGGACGGTATGAACAATATCACGGCATGTTGCAAGTTCTAGTAAATGCGTAATGACAGGCTGATACCATTCTTCAAAGGATTGCCCTCTTTCCGCTGAATACTGCCAGCCAGGCTGGTCTTTTCCCATATATAGTACTTCAATCGTCCCCATTGCGATATCTCCTTTACGATTCTAAGCGATGTAACAAAGAAACCAGTTTATGTCCTATACCAGGTATACGAGCGATATCATCGGCTTGTATGGCTCGTAAAACGACGAGCCCAATCACATATACGCATACGGCAATTCCCATCGCTGCGATAGTAGCCAATGTATTTCCCAAGAACAGCACCAGTCCCTGATAAATAAACCAGGCAGTTCCTGCCATAGCTGCAGCAGCTAAAAATAAGCGGCATACGTACATCCATTGCACGTGGTACTGGATAAATCGATGAGAAACATATAAGTTAAGTGCTGTCGCAATAGCCAAATCGACATTCGTAGCCCAAGCAGCACCAACTTCTCCCAGCCAAGGGATGGCTGTCAGCTGCCAGCTTAATACAATTTTAAATACAGCGGCAATGACCATATTGCATAAGGGAATTGCCGTATGCCCCATACCTTGCAGTAAGCCACTGGTAATTTGCTGCAGCCCAATGAGAAAGACAGATATGGACAACACGCAGATTGCCGGTCCTGCTGCCGGTGTTGCATACAGCATTTGCGAAATAGGTACTGCTAATACAGCCAAACCGCAGCATGCCGGTACAGTAATGGCATTGGCAATACGCATGGCCGTATGAACACGTTGTAATACGCCTTTCATATCGTGGTTTGAATAGGCTGCTGATACAGCCGGTACCAAACTGGTAGCCAAGGCAATCGTTAAAATGGTAGGAAGCTGTACCAATCCATTAGCCATACCTGTCAAATACCCATATAGCGCCGTCGCTTCATGAACCGTATAGCCCGCCGTTTCTAGTCGGGCCGGTACAATAAATAAATCAATACTAGCTACAGCCGGCAGCAGCATGTTGGCCGCAGCGACAGGGATTGCCAACACAGCTAGGCGGCGAAGAATCTGTATCGTGTAGCACGGGGCAAAGACACGCGTATCAGCCGGTAACGGCGTACGTGTGTGCCGGTAATATAATACGGTAATCACAGCAAGTCCAACAGCTGCTCCTGGAACAGCCCCAAATGTTGCGCCTGCTGCTGCTTTTTCTAATCCATAGGGTAGAAAAAAACAGGCAAGAACAAGCATCGTGCATACCCGAACAAACTGATCTGTCATTTGGGAAACAGCCGTCGGTGTCATAAGCTGCAGCCCTTGAAAATAGCCGCGAAAACAGCAAGTAATCATGGAAATTGTCAAGGCCGGTGCTAATACCATTAATGGCAGCAAAGCTCGTTCATCTCGCACCATGCCATATTGAATCAATACTTGTGACCCAAACAGCATGGCGACACCGCATAAACAGGCTGTAATGACTACGGCTATTAAGGTAATATGAAAAATCCGTTTCGCACCGCTATAGTTTCCTCTTGCAGTTTGTTCAGCAATCATAATGGACAG
>CALBLM010000101.1 GCA_937895695.1 uncultured Megasphaera sp. | reverse complement strand
TATAAAACAATTTCGTCAAGATGATTCATTGACTCCGGGCCATCCTGAATATGGTCATACTGTTGGTGTAGAAGCTACTACAGGGCCGTTGGGTGCCGGTATGGCCATGGCCGTTGGCATGGCGATGGCTGAAGCTCATTTAGCATCTATTTTTAATAAACCGGGTTATCCTGTTGTGGATCACTATACGTATGCCCTCGGCGGTGATGGCTGCATGATGGAAGGTATTTCGTCAGAAACATTTTCCTTAGCCGGTACGTTGGGATTGAGTAAATTAATTATTTTTTATGACAGTAATAATATTTCTATCGAAGGCGGTACAGACATTGCCTTTACAGAAAATGTACAAGAACGTATGAAAGCCTTTGGATTCCAAGTATTGGAAGTTGCTGACGGCAACGATATGGAAGCGATTAGTAAGGCTATTGAAGAAGCTAAAGCTGATACGAAACACCCGTCTTTCATTACGATTCACACGCAGATTGGCTATGGCTGCCCGGCAAAACAAGGCAAAGCATCTGCACACGGAGCTCCTTTAGGTGAAGATAATATCATTGCCATGAAGAAAAATCTTGGCTGGCCGAGTACAGAACCTTTTTATGTGCCTGATGAAGTGTACAAACATTATGAAGAATTAGGCCAAAAAGGTAAAAATGCCGAAGAAAAATGGCAGGCTCTCTTTGCTGAATATGCGGCTAAGTATCCAGAAATGAAAGAAAAATGGGATGCTTTCCATCGAGATGTCGACGCACAGGCATTGCTGCAGAATGAAGAATTCTGGGCATATGAAGATAAACCGCAGGCTACCCGTAATTTGTCCGGCATCATGATTAACCGTTTAAAATCCATTATGCCGCAACTGATTGGCGGTAGTGCCGATTTGGCTCCGTCAAACAAAACGTATATGGATGGCGAAGGTGATTTTAAACAGGGAAATTACAGCGGCCGCAATCTTCATTTTGGCGTTCGTGAATTGGCTATGGGTGGTATTACTAACGGTTTGGCACTGCATGGCGGAGTACGTCCTTATGCCGGTACATTCTTTGTTTTCAGTGATTATATGAAACCGATGATTCGCTTGGCTGCATTGATGAAATTGCCGACAACGTACGTATTAACTCATGACAGTATTGGTGTCGGTGAAGACGGCCCAACGCATGAACCGATTGAACAGCTTGCGATGCTTCGTGCTATGCCGAACGTCAATGTATTCCGTCCAGCTGATGCCACAGAAACGGCTGCTGGCTGGTATTTGGCAGCAACAAGCAAACATACGCCGACCGCCCTTATTTTAACGCGTCAAAACTTGCCACAGCTTGCTGGCAGCAGCAAAGAAGCACTGAAAGGCGGTTATGTATTGGCTGATTCTGCGAAAGAAGTACCAGATGCTATCATTATTGCCAGTGGTTCTGAAGTAGAATTAGGCATACAGGCAAAAGATGCATTGGCAACAGAAGGCATTGATGTCCGTGTCGTTAGCATGCCGTGCATGGAACTCTTTGAACAACAAAGTGATGCATATAAAGAAAGAGTATTGCCAAAAGCTGTACGGTCTCGTGTAGCTGTCGAAGCAGGTGCTGATTTTGGTTGGGGTAAATATGTCGGCCTTGACGGACAAACCATTGCTATGACTGGATTTGGGGCTTCCGCTCCGGCTGCGGTTCTCTTCAAGAAATTTGGCTTTACACCGGAACATGTGACAGCGGTTGTGAAAGAGGTTCTCCATAAGGCATAACCTCTTTGATTGTCAAGACTTGATTTTTTACATAGTTTTTATTATACTATGAGCAAGAGAAAACCCTACTGTGTACGTAAATGGTCTCGATGTTTTGAACCAACACTTTTTACATTGGGAGTCTGGGCTCTGCACCGCAAGACAATGCCTTTATTGGACTGTCGATCCTTGCAGGAGGACACCCACCTGCTTAGGCAGGCTCAAAACTCGGTTTATAAGCGGCATGGTGGGGCTTCTTTTACTTGTAGAATATTGAATTTGATCGCCGCTAAGAGTTCTTGGCGGCGTTCTATTTTGGTTAGGGAGCAAACAAATGAACGGAGACGACCTTTTTTCGTTTGCCGGAGAAGCACAACGCCAGTCTTATGAACCCTTGGCAGTGCGAATGCGTCCGGAAACGATGGATGATATATATGGACAAGAACAGATTATTGGCCCGGGTACGTTTTTACGGACCATGATTGAGAGAGATACGATTCCGTCTTTATTGTTGTACGGTCCTTCTGGTGTAGGAAAGACGACTTTAGCCCATGTCATTGCGCAGGAAACACAGAGTTCGTTTGTGCGCTTGAATGCAGTTACAGCTGGTACGGCAGAATTACGTAAAATGATTCAAGAAGCAAAAGATCGTATTCATATGTATCAACGGCGAACGATACTGTTTATTGATGAAATTCATCGGTTTAATAGAAGTCAGCAAGATGTGTTGCTGCCCTATGTTGAAGATGGGACGGTTATATTGATAGGAGCGACGACAGAGAACCCTTATTTTGAAGTAAACCAGCCCCTTTTATCACGGCTGCGCGTCGTGCAGCTAAAACCGCTTTCAGAAGATGCTATTGT
>CALBLM010000100.1 GCA_937895695.1 uncultured Megasphaera sp. | reverse complement strand
TACTAAAATAGATATGGGATTTATTCAAACATTCTTTTTTGCCGGGTATGCGATTATGCAGGTTCCGGGCGGCATATTGGCAGAAAAATTTGGTATGCGGAAAACCGGTTCCTTCGCGATTCTTTGGTGGTCTATTTTTACGGTATTAACAGCCTTGGCAAAGGGAAAAATGAGTTTTTCTGTCATTCGCCTGGCTTTTGGTCTTGGTGAAGGACCTGTATTTCCCGCATTGGGCTCAGCAACGTTTAAATGGTTTAACATGCATGAAAAAGGTAAAGCCAGCTCATCGATTTTATTGGGAACGTTCTTTGGCCCCGTCGTTGGCCCCGTTGTCACAGTCGCATTGATGACAGCACTGGGATGGCATTCCGTATTTATTTGCTTTGGCGTCGTCGGTGCCGTATTAGCGTGGGCTTGGCATCATTATGCCTATGATAATCCGGCAGATAGCCCGTATGTCAATGAAGCTGAAGCAGCGCATATTAATGAAGGCCGTTCTGCGGACAGCTTGGAAAAATCCGTAGCACCATGGAGCAAATTCCTTCGGTCGACACAATTTTGGGCTGTAGGCATTCAATTTATGGTTGTAGACTATATCATGTATGTCTTCTTGGCTTGGTTGCCTTTGTACCTTACAGAAGTACATAATTTATCACTGAAATCCATGGGGATTTGGGCATCTTTCCCTTGGATTGCCTTGATGGCCATGGTCTTTGTCGCCGGCTTTATTTCAGATAAAATTGCCAATGGCCGCCACAGTGAACGGCAGTATACGATGCGCACGATTACGGCTATGGCCGGCATTGCCGTCACATCCCTTGGATTATATATTGCAGCACATACAGCCAGTGCCGGCATGAACATCTTCTGGATGTCCGTATCTCTTGGCGCATTAGGATTTTCCATGAGTTCCAGCTGGTCTACGGTTATTTCATTGGGCGGTAAATATACGGGCTCTGTATCTGGCTGGATGAATCTCTGGGGCAATATCGGCGGTGTCCTCGCCCCGGTCGTTACAGCTTACTTAGTTACGAATTATGGCTGGAATAATGCCTTCGTAGCCACGTCCTTATTTGGTATCGTTGCTATTATCGCTTGGATTTTTGTAAAACCAGGTAAACAATTGGTCTTAAAATAGGGAATACAATTGCATAGTAGATAATTATCATGTAATATATACATAAGAGCCTTTCATTTCTATATTGGTTTGAAATGAAAGGCTCTTATGTGTAGAAGTCAATGTATCGATGTAGGAGGAATTGTTGTGGAACAAAAGGAAAGACGTGACGAGATGGAAGAAACGAAGGGGCAAACAAAGAGAATTGTCGATAAAGGTAACGGTAAGGCATTGCTTCCTTTTCTCATTTTTGCCGGTGTGTATTTAGGAAGCGGTCTGATTATGAATTGGCAGGGAATTCCCATGGCTTTTTATCAGATTCCCCCTCCCATTGCCGTCAGTATCGGTGTCATTGCGGCATTCTTGTTGCTAAAAGGAACGTTTGAAGAAAAGTTTACGACCTTTGTCAAAGGGTGTGGCGATGCCAATATTATTATTATGTGTATCGTGTTTTTATTGGCCGGTGGATTTGCTAAAGTTTGCAGTACCATGGGAGGTATTGATTCGACAGTAAATTTAGGATTGACTTATATTCCGTCAGAATATTTAGCCGTTGGTATTTTTATTATCTCGAGCTTTATTGCGACGGCGACAGGAACCTCAGTCGGCAGTGCTGCCGCCGTAGGCCCTATTGCCGTGGCGATTGCTGATAAAGCCGGTATTTCCTTACCCTTGATTTTGGGTTGTGTTGTTGGCGGTATTATGTTGGGAGATAATTTATCCATCATATCCGACACGACCATTGCGGCTACGCGAACGCAAGAATGCGACATGAAAGATAAATTCAAACTCAACTTTTGGTTGACCTTGTTTCCGGCAATCGTAACGATTATATTGTTGATTCTTTGTGGTGAAAAAGCAGTCGTAGCGGATGCCTATTATCCTTTTGATATCGTGAAAGTTATTCCATATATCTTCGTGTTAGTTGCGGCGATTGTAGGCGTTAATGTATTTATGGTATTAGTTGGCGGTATTTTTTTGGCCGGTGCCATTGGATTAGGGTATGGCGATTTGACGATTATGACGTTCATGAAGGCTATCTATGAAGGCTTTTTGAATATGACAGATATTTTTCTCTTTTCCATGCTGACCGGCGGATTAGCGACGATGGTAAACAAAGCCGGCGGTGTCGCCTTCTTGTTACATAAAATTGAACGGTATATTCGTGGCAAAAAATCGGCGCAGTTAGGAATCTCTGCACTGGTATCCATTACAGACTTAGCCTTGGCAAATAATACGGTTGCCATCATTATAAACGGTGAAATTGCCAAACGAATTTGCTATACCTTTCATGTCGATCCTAGACGAAGTGCTGCATTGCTCAGTACGTTTTCTACCATTTTTCAAGGACTGATTCCCTATGGGGCGCAAATGCTCGTCATTATGAGCTTTACCAAGGGCAATGTTTCTCCTCTAGATGTATTGCCGTATACGTGGTTTTTATATCTCTTAGGGATTTCTGCGATTATATCTATTTTTATTCCCTTTTCCGATAGACTCATTCAACAAGATCCTTGGGATTTTGAAACAGGCATGCCTGTTAGCAAAAGTAAAAAAGATATATAATTAGGACATAAAAAATATCCTCGAATCATTCTGCCAAAGGCTAGACATTCGAGGATATTTTTGTTGGTGTTAAGATAAACCGGTGTTAGAATAACGTAGCAAAATAGCCGGCAATTAATACGGATGTAATCGTAACCGTTACAAATCCGCCGACAATCATCGATGGGAACATGTGAGCCATTAAATAACTGCGTTCGATGTTATCTTTTGTCAACGAATTGCATGTCATTTCTGTAATGATAGCATCACAAGGGAATCCATATAAAGCAGTCAATCCATTAGCAAAGGCCAAGAAAAAGGACATACGCAGGATTTTGGCGATAATAAAGGATGTAATGCCCATGCCGATGACGCCAATAATAATCAACACAATCATGGGAATGATAATAGAAACAAGCATATCCGGTGTGCAATCTTTTAGACCGTCAAAGACAAACATCATTAAAGCAAACATGATAATCCAATAGGAATTGGCACGGCTCAGCGTATTGGTTTCCAAAAAGCCAATATACGTAGCAACAATGCCGAGTACCAATGCCCAAATGGCACCGTTTACCGGTGTGACTTGTCCCAAAAGGGTAGCAATCCAAGCAACAAATCCTAGTTTTGCCAACATAAAGACAGGCGTGTTGAATAATTTAGGCATTTTAGGAAGCAGTTTTTTGACATGACTGTCGTCGGCAATGGCTGTCAAGCCGATACCTTCCATTTCTTTGAGTTGTTCCGGTGTCAGATGAACTTCGCCGGAACGATATTTCTTCAGAAGACGACGACCTTCAAATTGCAGGCAAATAGCCGTCAATGGATAGCCCGCAAAGCCTTGGACACAATACATCGTAATAGCAAATACAGAAGCAACGGCAAAGCCTGCTTTGGCAGCGGCTACTTTCATAATCGTAGCGGCAACGATGCCACCTGTTAGAGGCGGCAAGCCGGCAATGACCAATTCACGGGGCATAAAAAACTGGCCAACGGCATAGCCCAAGCCAATCATACCGGCAAGTCCTGCCAGACAGACGACAATGGTACGCCATTGTTCAGCAAGCTGTTTGACACTGATAATCGTGCCAATATGCGTAATCAGTAAGAAAATACCAATCGTACTGCCAAAGGGAAGCAGTCCCGCATCTTTGACAATTTCCTTTGGAAAACAAGTCCAGTAACCGAGCAACATCAGACAAGCCGTAACAAAAACGGATGGCAGCCAAGCTTTGGTAGCATTGGAAACCCATTCGCCAATGACGAAGACAACGGCACAAAGAACGAAAGCCGAAGCAAAATTAAATAAAACCATAAGAACATTACCTTCTTTCCCGATAACAACATGTCACTAGATGTATCAACTGGCTGGGCTGATATCTATGTGATGTGGATATAGTACCACTGGCAGAGAGAAAAAGTCAATGTCCAACAAAAAATATAAAAGAAATCTAGAATATAAAAATGCAATATATTAACGTAAGACGATAATTTTATAAAAAAATAAAAATAAGCTGTGTCAATATAGATAACACAAAACAGATAGTCATACCGACAGCGATGCGGCAGGGGGACAATCTGTATGTGTTTTTTTATTGTGTATACTGGTATAATAAACTATAAAACGATAGAAATAGATAGAAGAAGGAGTATATCATGACGAACCCCATAGTAACAACGTATACAGATACGCATGTAGATGTCACGACGGAAGTAAATTTTATTTGGTCTATTGCCAATAAGCTTCGTGGCCCCTATCAGTCGGATAAATATAAAGATGTTATTATTCCCATGACGATTATCCGTCGCTTTGAATGCGCACTGGCAGATACGAAAGACGCTGTCGTCGCTAAGTTTAAGCAAAATCCCGCGTGTCCTCCCAAATTGATGTATCATATTTCCCAGTATCACTTTTATAATACCAGTGAATATACGCTGGCAGAACTTTGCAATGATGCCGATCATCTAGCGGATAATTTTAAAAATTATTTAGAAGGATTTTCTGCCAATGTGCAAGACATTATCAAAAGTCTTTCTTTTTATGATGAAATTGAAAAAATGGATGAAAACAATCGTCTCTATGCCGTTGTGAAAGCCTTTTCGGAACTCGATATGGATCCTAAAACGATCGACAGCATGAAAATGGGATATATTTTTGAAGAACTGATTCGTAAATTTTCTGAAAACGCCGAAGCTGGCGATCATTATACAGGGAAAGATATCGTTACCTGTATGGTTGCTATTGCGCTTTCCGAAGGCTGTGACGATTTGAGCGAAGAAGGGAAAGTCGTTACGATTTGCGATCAGGCTGCCGGCACAGGCGGTATGCTGGCAACGGCACATAATGTAATTAAACAGTTTAATCCTTCTGCCGATATCTATCTATACTCTCAAGAAATCAATCCCCAATCCTATGCAGAATGTTTGGCAGAAATGCTCATCAAAGGACAACATGCCGAAAATATCCGTCGTGCCGATACGTTTAAGGTCGATTGTTTCCCTGATACGAAAATGCGTCTTGTTCTAGAAAATCCGCCTTTTGGCACGGCTTGGGCAGGCAAAGATGCACCGGAAGGCGATGAACAAGCTGTCAAGGGAGAATATACCAGAGGGTTTGAAGGCCGTTGGGGTGCCGGACTACCTGGCGGAGGCGATGCGCAGCTTCTTTTTGTCCAATCGGCGATTCATAAAATGAATGATGACAATGGCAGAGCCGTTATTGTCGAAAATGGCAGTCCTCTTTTTACGGGCAGTACGTCGTCCGGTGAAAGCCAAATCCGTCGTTGGATTTTAGAACAAGACTTGCTGGAAGCAGTCATTGCCTTGCCGACGGACATGTTTTACAATACGGGCATTGCGACGTATCTTTGGGTTCTTTCGAAGCATAAGCGCAAAGAACGGCAAGGTAAAGTGCAGCTCATTGATGCCAGCAAAATTTTCCATCCCTTGCGGAAATCCTTAGGGAACAAACGCAATGAAATTACCGCAGCCGATCGCAAGGAGATTGTCGAACTCTATACGTCCTTCCAAGAAGGGGAGTTGTGCAAGATTTTTGATAACGAAGACTTCCTGTATCGGGAATATGCGGTCATGCAGCCTCTGCAGCGTTCGTACAGCATTACCGATGAAAGCTTAGAACGAATGAAGGCGAAAGGGTCGCTAAACACCTTGTATGATGAAGACAAAGTACAGATTTGGCAAGAATCGGAAGAAGAACTTTCGGCGAAGGATAAGAAAAAATTAGCCGTCTATTTGGTGAATAAGCCGTTGTATGACGCGATTATGGACGCCTTGAAAGGGGCAAAACAAGATACAACATATATGTCTCCCGAAGAATTTATGCCCGTATTACAGGATACGTTACAATCGGTTACGACTGATAAAAAACTGCTCGCCAAGATTGCCGATGGCTTGTCCATCATGGATAAGAAAGCTGTCATTCAGCGCGACAAAAAGGGCAATATTATCTACGATAAAGAAACAAAAGATATTGAAATCGTACCGTACAAAGTCCATATAGATGATTACATGAAAAAAGAAGTATTGCCCTATGTTCCCGATGCCAAAGCCTTCTTTGAAGAAGACCTGTCCAAAAAGAAACCTGTCATCAAAACGGGTGCAGAAATCCCATTTACGCGTTACTTCTACAAGTATGAAGCCCCAAAACCGGTAGAGGAATTGGAAAAACAGTTCAACGAACTCGAAGAAAGCGTGTCTGCGCGGATTCAGAAGCTCTTTGGTCAGTAAGGCGGTGAGAATATGCGAGAAATGAAAGACAGTGGAGTTGAATGGATTGGGAATATACCAAAGAATTGGTCTATTTTAAAGTTGAAATATGTGCTTAAATTTTCAGGAAGTGGTACAACACCGTCTTCTAATAAATTGGAGTTTTATGATGGCGATATAGAGTGGATTCAAAGCGGCGATTTATACCATACAAACACTATTGTAAACACTAAAGTTAAACTAAAATCATTAGCATTAAAATATTGCCCTGCTTTAAAGTTTTATAAAGCACCTTTTATTGTAATTGCGATGTATGGGGCTTCAGTTGGAAATGCAAGTATTTCTTGTATAAATGCTTGTACTAATCAAGCTTGTTGTGTTTTGTATCCCAATAATGAAAATAACTTAAAATTTCTTTATTATTGGATTGTTATTGCTAAAAATGAACTATTAAAAAAATCTATTGGAGGCGGACAACCTAATATTAATCAAATTACTATCAAGAACCTAAATTTTATAAATCTTCCATATAAAAATCAACAAGCTATTGCTGATTTCCTTGACGCCAAGTGTGCCGATATCGATTCTCTGACAGAGGACATTCAAAAGCAGATAGACATCCTCAAGGAATACAAGAAATCCGTCATCACCCAAGCTGTCACCAAAGGCATTGCCCCGAATGTAGAAATGAAAGATAGTGGGATTGCATGGATTGGGCTGATTCCCGAAAGTTGGAGAATTTTCCGCTTAAAATATTTATTAGCGAAGCCGTTACAGTATGGTGCTTCGGAGACTGGTATAGAATTTACAAAAGATTTGCCCAGGTATATTCGAATTACTGATATAGACGAAAATAATCATTTAAAAGAGAGTGGTAAACTTTCATTATCTTTTGAAAAAGCCAAACCATACATATTGAAAGATAATTGTGTTCTTTTTGCTAGAAGTGGTGCTACAGTAGGAAAAACATTTTTTTACAAAAGAAGTTATGGATTAGCAGCATTTGCAGGATATTTAATTGCAGCATTTACAAAATCTACATTGTTGTGCGCAAATTGGTTATATTATTATACTCAGTCAAACACTTATTGGAA
>CALBLM010000099.1 GCA_937895695.1 uncultured Megasphaera sp. | reverse complement strand
ACGGGTTCTTCATATGTATGCCTTGGAAACGGCATATTACAATCAGGACATTTATCATGTGGCTGGTGTTGATGAAGCCGGCCGAGGTCCGGCAGCTGGTCCGGTAATGATTGCCGCTGTTATTTTATCGCCTTATTGGGAATGTCCGGGTTTGAATGACAGCAAAAAACTATCTCCGGCTAAGCGAGATGCATTGTATGATAAAATTATGCAGGATGCTGTGGCTGTTTCTTGCGTTTCTAAATCGGAAACGGAAATTGATACTTTGGATATTTATCATGCTACTATGCAGGGCATGTATGATGCTGTTGCAGAACTTGACACGGTAGCGGAAGCGGTCTTGATTGATGCGATGCCGTTGCGAGAACTGACGGTTCCCCATCAATCTGTTGTACATGGCGATGCCGTTAGTGCTTCTATTGCGGCAGCGTCGATTATTGCAAAAGTAACGCGAGATAGATTGATGATAGCTTATGATAAAACGTATCCGCAGTATGGTTTTGCCGTACATAAAGGATATTTAACGCAGCGACATATGGATGCCCTGAAAAAATATGGACCATGTCCCATTCATCGACGTAGTTTTGAACCGATAAAAAGTATGGTAAAACATCCTATACAGAATGAATAATTAGTATTCTATGTCATTGTATTTTAATATATTCTCTTTTTAGTAGCGTGAATATACGGGTTGGTATACAATAAACGTATTTATTTACATGTTCAAGATAGGGAGATTTTTGTAATGAAGAAAAAGATAGTAACAGCAATATGCGCCTGCCTGTTTGCCGGCTCCGTAGCATTGGCCGCATCTCCGGCTATCGTAACAGATGCGCAGCCATATGTGTTAACGCGTACGGACGGCAGTTCCATGACCGTGAAGTATCCGACTGTTATGGTACCGGATAATATGGCAGCCAGTCAATTGATTACACAGTATTTTATGGATGAACAACATAAAGCAGTTGCTTTTTTAAAAAAGAATCTGTAGACAATATGAAAATGACAGAGGAAAAATCCTATGTCGTTACATTAAATAACGGCAAATATTTGTCTATCATCGATCAAGGATATATTTACTATGACAAAGCAGCTCATCCTACGAGTTGGAAAAATGGTGTCACTTTTGATGTAGAAACGGGTAAACGTGTAGAATGGCAAGATATTATCCGTCCGGAAGATGCGAAAGCGTTTACGTTAAAAAATATCAACACGAAACTATTTATGAGTAAATATGTATTATCCAGTTATTTTAATGGCCTGACAGCTTTGCCAACTAATTACTATTTAGATAAGAATCAGACTATTCATTTTATTTTTAATCAATATGAAGTAGCTCCCTATTCATCAGGAATTATTGATATTTCTATGGGGAAAAAAGCCCGATAACTTATCATGTATGATATAATAATGCATCAGATTTTTGAATATGAATAGGGAATGCAGAACTCCCAACACAGACCGTTTACGAATGCGTAACGCTGCGTTGGGAGTTTTGTTATGTTTACCGTAGAATATTTTTAATACATTCGACCGTTTATCCTGTTTAGATGTCAAACAATCGCATTCTAAAATCTATTTTGGAACATTAGGTTGTTTATAGGCATTTTCTTTTTCTCGTAATAGTGCCTCTTGTGCATCTCTGTACAATAAATCATATTGCCATCGACTGTGATGCTCTCGTAAACTTTCACAGATAACCCGTAATGTATCGTTGTGACGAATTTTAATACTGTGAAATGAACGTTCCCAAATGGGTTCGGTTGATTGTCTGACGTTCAATATACATGCATTTATGGCTTGTTTGCAATTGGCAGCAAACCAATTTAAAATGTGAGGTGTATGATTTCGATAGGAAACGAGTAGATGGATATGGTTAGGCATAACGACAAACTCTTGTATCATAACGATTTTAGATACACGTTGGCTATTTTTTAATACCGATTCTGCTGTTTTTCCCCAATCCGTCGGTTTCCAAATATATTTTTTATTACTATATCGGATGGAACCTAATGTCGGAAGTCGTTTATGTGTGTAGAGCGTAAGTAGTTGAGTGTGTAAAGTAGGACGAGCATAACCTAAGTGTGTATGTTTCATAATATATCCACCTCTTTTTTATTTGATATACTTTTAGTATACAATATAAACATTAAAAGTAGATTAAAATTAGATTAGAATTTGATGAGAATTTGGGATATATTGGTCCTATGTCAAGATTTCAGACAAATTAAATTGAGTTTTTTCGCTTCGTAGATTCTCGAACACATGTTATGTTTTTGGAAATCAGCATATAGCTTTTCATAGTCATTCGGTGACATACTGGCAATGGCTATGGATGCGCAGCGTATTGTAATGTATTCAAACACCAATACGTTTCTGAAGAATATTGACAAGCACTGCGTCAAAGTCGCTGTTGCAGGTCATTACGATGTAATGTTTTACTCAACAAGCTTGGATGCCCATCTGTCTCATGTACACACTTACCGTGCGTTCTGCGATGATGTCGCCTTGTTTCTGCATGACGTGAGCAATTTTAGGAGCTCCATAAATTTGCTTTGAATCGTTGTAAATCATTTGAATCTTATTCTTCATTTTCTGGCGATGCTACGCTTGTTTTGAAGGCTTCCGCGTCACCCAGTCATAATATCCTGAAGAAGAAACGTCGAGTTCAGAAAGCACTCCGGATACCGAAAAGCGACGTTTTGCCTTATGGGAATTTTCGGTTTCTGCTTGCACACCACAATAGATGGCAAGGGTCATTTGTCCAGAATGCTGATAGCTTTTTTTAGGACATTCAATGCATCCTTTGCATCTCGCAGTTCACGTTTCAAGCGAGCAATTTCCTTTGCTTCATCGGAAGCATAATTACCAGAACCACGATACGGCATTTCGCCATACTGAGGCCTCCTTAGTTTATTCTATTGTATCACCATTTTAGAAACCTCAGTTTGACTTGTCCTATTTATATGCTAGCACCAATCAAATTAATGTAAAATGTTTTGTGTAAAAAAGAGAACAATTTGTGTCCTTCTATTGGAATAAAAGAATTTGTTGATATATAATGAATCTTAACAAGATATTTATAAAAAACGCTATTAATAATATAAGAATAGAATTATAGCAATTTGCAAATATAAAAAATCACGATATTGTTGAGGCGAAAACATATGCAATTAGATATAGATTCATCTAAGTATAAAACTATTCTTCATTCTAAAAGAGCAAATATATATTATATAGAACATTGCCGCGTTATGCAAAAAGATGGTTGTGTGGTATATTTAACAGAAGCTAAAAAAGAAAATTTATATTGGAATATACCCATTGCTAATACTACGGTTATTTTATTGGGGACAGGAACATCTATTACTCAAGCGGCTATGCGACTGTTGGCTCAAGCTGGGGTTTTAGTAGGGTTTTGTGGTGGCGGAGGAACACCTTTATTTGCCGGAACAGATATAGAATGGATATGTCCGCAGTCTGAGTATCGGCCTACTGCGTATGTACAGGGATGGCTCTCATTTTGGTTTGATGAATCAAAACGATTGACCATAGCCAAAGAATTTCAGCTGCAGCGAACTCGTTTTTTGGAAACCGTATGGAGTACGGATAAAGAACTGCACAATTATGGATTTTACAGTGATGATGCGGAAGTAGAAAAAGCACTGAAAACATTTAGGCTGGCTATTTCCAAAGCGACAACGGTGACAG
>CALBLM010000098.1 GCA_937895695.1 uncultured Megasphaera sp. | reverse complement strand
CATTTCCGCGGCGTCAGTCATGCCGGTGATGGAAACTTGCATTTGGATGTGCTGCGTCGCGGTTTTACGGCTGATGAAGAAGATGCAAAAATAGCCGCCTTTAAAGACGCAGCCTGCAAAGCAGTCTACGAATTAGGCGGCAGAATTTCTGGGGAACATGGTATTGGACAAACGCGTAAAGCATTATTTGCTAAATATACCGATCCAGGGGCATTGGCATTGATGAAAGCTGTGAAAAAAGCGTTTGACCCCCATATGATTCTGAATCCCGGTAAAATTTTTGATATAGAAGATTAATTACTGTGGTAAAACGCCTTCACCTTGAAAACTAGGAATAAAAGCACTGCTGGCACTGTCTTTTTCTTGGACGAAACCGTCTTCAATACCGCTGTCAAAGAGGTATTGTTCGGCTTCGTTGTATTCCGCATCGGTTAGGGGACGATTGATTTCTGGATGTTGGTCAGCTGTACCGCAGGGGACGTATTGACGCATTAAACTAAATAATACTTGGCCGTCGTCGAAATGAGAACGCACCCAATCGATGACGGCTTTTGTATTATCCAAACAGCCAGGAAGAATTAGATGGCGAATCACGACGCCAGATTGTAATATACCGTCTTCATCTAGTTGATATGGCCCTACTTGATCATACATGCGTAAAATGGCCTGTGTTGCAATCGTTGGATAATCAGCAGCTCCGCTATAGGATGCGGATAAAGAGGAATCCATGTATTTTAGATCGGGCAAATAAATTTGAATGTGCCCGTTGAGGGCATCGATGGTTTCTACTGATTCATAGCCACCACAGTTATAGACGACTGGAACGGGGAGAGGCTGTTGCAGACTTTGCAAAATAGCTTGTGTATACGGTGTTGGCGTGACGAGGTTAATATTGTGCGCGCCTTGGGCAATCAATTCTTGATAAATTTCGCGCAGTCGTTCGACGGTAATCGGTATTCCCTGGTGTCCGTTGCTGATGACGGCGTTTTGACAGAAACAGCAACGTAGATTACAGCTTGTAAAAAACACGGCGCCACTACCGCGACTGCCGCTGATACAAGGTTCTTCCCAGTGATGTAGGGCCGCTCTAGCAACTACAGGTTGTAACGATGTATGACAGTATCCTGGCATGGGAGCATTGGGGGTATAGACAGCACTGCGGATTACGCCGCAGCGACGGGGGCAGGCATTACAACTTGAATCAGACATGGCAAATCACTCCTTGAAATAATATAATATGATTTATTATAGCACAACCAAAAAGAAGCCATACAGCGAGGAAGAGCTGCAGGCTTCTTGGCATACCTATATTACATGGACTTGACCGGAACGAGACCACGGGATAAAGAAACAGTTCCTGTACGGGCAATTTCCAATATCTCATAGGGAGTTAGTACTTGAATCAAGGCATCAACATGGTCTTCACGGCCGGTGACGCGCATGATTAAAGATTTCAGATTGACATCGACAACTTTGGCATTAAATAAGTTGGCAATGCTGGCTAATTCATCGCGAATCTGTGGCGTATCATAGCGAACTTTAATCATGGCTAGTTCATAACTGATAAAGGGAGCATCATCTAGATTAACGATTTTGATGACATCAATGAGTTTGGCTAACTGACTGATGGTCTGTTTCAGTTCTTTGTCATCTTCAATACTGATGACAATATTGAAACGGGTTACGCGCGGTTCTTCTGTGTAACCAGCAGTCAAGGATTCAATATTAATGGCTTTACGACTAATAAGGCCGGCAATATGCGTCAAAACGCCGGGTTTATTATCTGTCAAAATAGCTAAATGTTGTTTTCTCATGACGCATCATCTCCTAATATCATATGATTTAATGGTTGTCCGCCGGGAACGGTCGGATATACGCGGTCGTCTTTGGAAACGCGTATGTCAATTAAAGCTGGACCGTCGTAGGCGAAGGCTTCTTGTAAGATAGGTTGTAATTCGCTTCTCTTTGTAATGGTATAGCCTTTGACGCCGAGGGATTCTGCCAGCATAGGAAGATTTTTTCCTTTGTATAACCGACATTGCGAATAATGTTGGTTATAGAAGAAATCTTGCAGTTGGACAATCATACCCAACGTGTCGTTATGCAGAACAATGACTTTAACGGCAATATGATGTTCTGCCAACGTAGAAAATTCTTGACAGTTCATTAGAATGCTGCCGTCTCCTGAAAACAAAACGACGGTTTTATTCGGACAGGCGACTTTAACACCCATAGCAGCAGGTAGACCGAAGCCCATTGTCCCGAGTCCGCCGGATGTAATAAAATGGCGGGGGAGTTTGGTATCAAAAAATTGGGCAGCCCACATTTGATGCTGGCCTACATCAGTTACTACAGCTGTGTCATCCGGTGTCAGTTTATTGACAGTTTCCATGATTTCCTGAGGCGATATAAAATCATCATGTTTTACCATGGCAAATGGATGGGTTTGTTTTAATTCTAAAACGTGATTTCGCCAAGAGGAAAATTGTTCATCGTAGTGACAAGGACTTTCTTTTGTTTTTTGTGAAAAACGTGGCAAAGACCAACGTAAATCGCCTTTGACACCCAAGTCGATATCAATAATTTTGTCGATTTCTACATCGTCAATTTCAAAATGAATAATTTGTGCATGAGGCGCAAATACATCCGCTTTACTCGTCAAGCGTTCATCGAAGCGAGCCCCTACCGTAATAAGCAGGTCACATTCAGAAATCGCCATATTCGCAGCATAGGAACCATGCATGCCTCCCATGCCTAAATGGGTGGGCAGTGTATCCGGAACGGCTCCTTTCCCCATTAATGTCGTAACAATAGGAATTTGCGTTGTTTGAATGAAATCCATCAGTGGTGCTGTTGTTTCTGATAAGATGACACCGCCGCCGATTAAAAGAACAGGACGTTCGCTCTGTTCCAATGCGGCAACAGCCTTGTCAATCATAAAGGCATCTCCCGTTGTCTCTACAGTGTAACCAGGCAGATATACATCATTAGGATATATATAGTCAATAGTTGCTTCTAACGCGTCTTTAGCAATATCGACTAATACAGGACCGGGACGTCCTGTTGAAGCGATGTAAAAGGCTTCTTTCATGACACGGGGAATATCTGTGGCATGTTTGACTAAATAATTATGTTTTGTAATCGGGGTTGTGATACCCGAAATATCAGCTTCTTGAAAGGCATCGCGTCCAATAAGACTAGTTGGTACTTGACCGCTGATGATGACCATCGGGATAGAATCCATGTTGGCCGTTGCAATGCCGGTTACCATGTTGCAGATACCCGGACCGGATGTAGCGACACAGACACCGGGTTTACCTGTAATGCGTGCGTAGCCATCGGCTGCATGCACGGCGCCTTGTTCATGGCTGGTTAGAATATGTTTGAAATTGCTTTTATAAAATTCTTCATATAATGGTAAAATTGCTCCCCCAGGATATCCAAAGACGACATCAACGCCTTCGTTTTTTAGGCTTTCCAGTACGGCCTGCGCCCCTGTCATGTTCATGTAGCTTCACCTCTCAGCTGAATGTTAGAAAATGAGACGGGGCTGTCATTGTAGCGACAGCCCCATATCATGATGATACAGTAAATACGAAATATTAGTCGTTTTGGTCGTTATTGTGGAGCCAAGGCATCATATCACGTAATTTAGCACCGACTTTTTCAATCGGATGTTCTGCATGCTGACGACGCATAGCTAAGAAGTGAGCA